>JBBRKB010000031.1:0-15991 GCA_038218385.1 Cytophagales bacterium
TTCGGTGTATGCCGGCCTGGGCATTTATGATACCATGCAATACATTAATCCAGATGTGGCTACCATCTGTACAGGCCTTGCCGCCTCTATGGCAGCCGTTCTTTTATCCGCTGGTGCTGACAAGAAAAGATCAGGCTTGCCCCATGCTCGTATCATGATTCACCAACCTTTGAGTGGGATGCAGGGTCAAGCTTCTGACATGGAGATCTCGTTGCGCCAAACCCTGGAGGTGAAGAAAGATTTATACAACATCCTGGCAAAACATTGCAACCAGAAATACGACAAAATTGAAAAAGATTCTGATCGTGACTACTGGATGCGCGCTGCTGAGGCGAAAGAATATGGCCTCCTGGATGAAGTTTTGGAACGGAAGAAAAGCTAAATCAAGGTACGAAGGACGAGGTACAAGGTACGAGGGAGAAAGGGACGAGGTGAGTAGCACGCTCGTTTCTTTGTTTCAAGGTAATGTAATTTGTCGCTCGTTCTTTAAATCGGTACCTTTACAAATTGGCAAATACTAATGAAAAACACCATGGCTGAAGTAACGTGCTCATTCTGCGGACGCAATAAAAAAGATGTCGATCTCATGATCTCGGGCATCCATGCACACATTTGCGATAAATGTGTGACGCAGGCCAGCCAAATCCTTCTGGAAGAAAAAAAGAACAAGAACGAACCGGGTGTTGCGCCAAACTTCAAGCTGATGAAGCCGCGCGAAATAAAATCATTCCTGGATGAATACGTGATCGGCCAGAATGAAGCAAAAAAGGTGATGTCGGTTGCCGTTTACAATCACTATAAGCGACTTACCCAGCGGATGGTCGACAATGATGTGATGGTAGAAAAGTCAAACATCATCATGGTAGGTGACACCGGAACAGGTAAAACATACCTCGCCAGAACATTAGCAAAACTTTTACAAGTTCCTTTTTGTATAGCCGATGCAACTGTATTAACAGAAGCCGGATATGTAGGTGAAGATGTGGAAAGTATTTTGACGCGCCTCTTACAAGCTGCCGATTATAATGTAGAAGCTGCCGAACGTGGCATTGTCTACATTGATGAAATAGATAAAATTGCCCGCAAATCTGATAACCCTTCGATCACGCGCGATGTAAGTGGTGAAGGCGTGCAGCAAGCCTTGTTAAAATTATTGGAAGGAACTTCTGTAAACGTTCCCCCACAAGGTGGAAGAAAACATCCGGATCAAAAGATGATTTCGGTGAATACAGAAAACATCCTGTTTATATGCGGTGGTGCATTCGAAGGTATTTCAAGATTGATTGCCAACCGGCTGAACACACGGCCGCTGGGTTTTGCTACAGCGCAAGAACTTCATCCCGGCGATATCAATAAAGACAATTTACTACAATACATATCCGCGCAAGATCTTAAAAGTTTTGGTTTGATTCCCGAACTCATCGGTCGCTTGCCGGTGGTTTCCTTTCTCAACCCGCTTGATAAAGACGCGTTGCAGAAAATTCTTACCGAGCCAAAAAATGCACTTGTCAAACAATACAAGAAATTGTTTGAGATGGAAGACATTCAGGTAGAGTTCAAAGAAGGTGCAATTGATTTTATTGTTGAACGTGCCATGGAATTCAAACTTGGTGCGCGTGGACTGCGAAGTATCTGCGAAGCCATTGTGAACGATGCCATGTTCGAACTACCTTCTGACAAAACCGTTGAGAAACTTGTGATCAACAGAGCCTATGCAGAGGAGAAGTTTACCAAATCGCACTACGGTAAGTTGAAGGTTGCCTAGTCAACCAGAGATTATTCGCTTCCAAATATATTCCAGGATTTAAAAAATCCACTCCATGCTAGAGGAAATCACCAAACAATTTTGGCAAGCTTCCAATGAAAGCAAGGCTTGCCGAATAAATATGAAAGGCGAGCCACTTCCCCGCACCGTTCATCCTTACGGCATTTGCCGAACCACCACCAATCGAATTGTTTTAGTCTGCTGGCAAGCCATGGGATTTACCAAAGCAGGTGGCAAAGCCGGATATAGAAATCTTATTCTAAAAAATTGTGAGGACGTTGAAATCCTCGACAGTCGTTTTTATAAAAGAGATGACTTTGTACCTGCGGATGGAATTTACAAGGAGTGGGTTTATCATATTTGAAGAGCAAAACTCAAATTGTCTGAATCAGGATTTGTCAGATTAAAGGATAAGCAGGATTAGATTCGGAAAAAGGAAACTGATTTTGAATCTCAATCAAATTCACGTTCTTCATGGCTGTCAATCGACCCCTCATCATGGAAAAAGAAAACGAAATCAAAATCTTTGAAGACAAACAAGTGCGATCCTTCTACAATAGAAAACCAAATGTAGCTCATTCATGACAATGATACAGCTCAAATAATCGTTAATTTGAGCTTAAAAGAGTATCTTTATGAGCTTAAAATAGTAAAATGATTGACAATCGAGACGAGCAAATAATTGATTTCATAAAGAAAACAGGAGAATGTTCCTCAAAAGAGGTTTTTGAAAATGTTGATCTTTCCGTTAGCTACGCCACCCTTAAAAGGATGCTTGCCACATTAAAATCAGACAACTATCTGGTCATAAAAGGAAAAGGGAAAGGAACAAAATACATTTTGTCACCGGCGTTTGAATTGATTCAGCCCATTGATATTGAAAAATATTTCCAAAAAGAAATTGATGAAAGGCCGATTAAGGAAAGCTTTAATTTCAAAATAATCACCGATGTATTGAATGAGTACAGCGCGTTTACCGAAAATGAATTAGCTAAACTTGCCTCACTTCAAAAAGAATACACATCCAATATCGCTGAGCTCTCAGAGAATGAATATAAAAAAGAGTTAGAAAGACTTGCCATCGACTTGAGTTGGAAATCATCTCAAATTGAAGGGAACACATATTCCTTGTTAGAAACAGAGCGATTGCTAAAAGAAAAAGAAACGGCAGCAGGTAAAACAAAGGAAGAAGCGACCATGCTTCTCAATCACAAGGAGGCGCTTGATTTTATAATAGAAAATCATGACTACTTAAATCCCGTGACTGTTTCTAAAATTGAAGACATTCACAGTCTTTTAATAAAAGAACTTGCTGTAGAGCGGAATTTGAGAAAACGGCGGGTTGGTATTTCAGGGACTAACTACAAACCGCTTGATAATAAATTTCAAATTTTAGAGGCATTAAAAAACACATGCGATGTTATTAATCGTAAGGTGAGTGTTTTTGAAAAAGCTTTACTGGCGCTGGTGTTGATTTCTTATATTCAACCCTTTATGGATGGAAATAAAAGGACAGCCAGAATAGTGAGCAATGCCATACTCATGAACTATGACTACTGCCCTTTGTCATTCAGAACAGTAGATTCAATTGCGTATAAAAAAGCCATGTTGTTATTTTATGAGCAGAATAACATTTCAAACTTCAAGGATATTTTTATAGATCAATTTGAATTTGCTGTAAAGACTTATTTCTAATTGGTGAGAACTTGACAGTTCCATTTAATCCCCTGAACGCTTCCCAAGTCTAAAGCCAAGCGCCGCACCCGCACCAAGGTATTGATTGACAATATTTTTTTTGTCCTCGGTATCTCCTACAGAAATTGTGTACTTACCAAACACGCTTAGATAAACAAACTTCGTTAGCTCCACGCTCATCCCCAGTTTTGGGCTAAGGGCTATTCTTGCAATAATTTCCGAAGCATCTTCAGCAGTGTATGGGCCTTGAAGTTGGTAGGCAAATTTTGTGTAATGAAGCCCCATATCATAACCGTAAAAAAATTCCATCTTTTTTGATAAGAGAATATCGTATCGACCGGTAAACATGAGTTGATACGCTACATAGTTTTCATAATGAATTGCACCGTATTCAATTCCATTGTTAGTTTCAACCTCATAATAAAGTGTATCTGCACGCGGAGTCAAGGAAGCATACCCCAAAAGTACTCCCCACGAGTTTCGCTTCTTCTTATACTGATGGCTCTTAAGAAATCCCAGTTGATAGGCAGGGGAACCTTTGTAAACATCTCTCATTTCACCCAATGGAATCTCATACGAGGATCCTGCAGAAATTTCTAATTGACCAAACGATGCTACTGACACAAGGGTCAGCGCAAAACACAACGTTATAATTCTCATAAACGTAAACTATTATTAATCTTTAAAAAGCAGAACATCAATTGTCGATTCCTTGGAATCAAATTTTAACAACAGTTCATTTGCAGAGTTTCGAAAACAAATGAAGCCGACCTTCTTGCCAGCATCAACTTTCTCTATATAGGCCAATGATTTCATTTTCTTTTCACTTGCGTAAAATATTTTGAGGGGGGAATTATCCTCCCGTTTAGGTTGCGCTGTGGCAACACCATTTGAATTGATGATGTATGGGAATGAGGAATCTCTCACGCTGATAGCAGCAATCAAATTATTCTCCAGCGTTGGAACTAGTCTTAGGGTTCGATCTATTGGAGTTGCGTGAACTTTAAAAAGTGGATAGTCCATTAACTCCTTGTTCGCCATCTCCTGCAATTTCCATGAAGCGACACCATTCCGATCAAATTTATGAACATAGAAGCCTTCATATACAGGACCTATATTTCTAAATGGTTTGGGGCCAAAGAGACCATATACATAAAAGCTGTCATGAAGATCGCTGTATAAGATGTGACCAAACGCCCCATCGGTTGGAGTCAATCGGATGATCGAAGGTGAATTCGTATTTGGATCGGTACTTAATTTTATGTTTTCCTTATAAATAAAATCTACACGAACAAACGGGTCTTCCCATGTATTTTCTACAGGCACATAAGATGGCCTTGTGAATTTTCCATTGGATAAGCTGGTCTCCAATGCTATTGTCTTACCTGTTTTACCCTGGGTATCAATGGTAACAACCGTAAAAGTATTTTTGCCTGCGTCTGTATCAATGCTCTTAGAAACGAGAAATTTATCATCGCCCTTTTGACCAATCAATGACCAAAAAGTGGTATGCTCACTGCTCTCGAATGCAGGCAGGTTAAGGAGAAACCGTTGATTCGATAAATTCTTTTGATCGAATCGGTTTAAAACCAATTTCTCAGTACCCTTCTTCTTATTACTAAATTCGTTACCATCGTCCGTAGCCAGGTAATAGAGATAATTGTTATCACAGAAAATAGTTTGAAGGTTTTTCCCGAAAGCTTCCTTGCCTTCGAATTCGAATTTCTTTTCGTCACCATTGATTTTAAACTGGCTGATGTAATGTCTCTTGTCGTAATACCCACCATCACGCATTTGGATAAAGTAGATAGTTTCTCCGTCAGGCGTTATGATAATATTTGTTATCCCCTTCGTTACACCATATTCCAGGGTGACAGGTTTACTCCATTGCTGTTTCCCCTCTATATTAAAATACCGCACATCAAACACTATCTTGCCACCCATTTGATTTGGAATTCCTGTGACCAGGATAAACCCTTTATTTGGAAGAAATAACTGTTTTACAATTTGGTCGTGTTTTCCAATTTCAATATGCGCTTTGGTTTCCTGACCAAAGCCAAGGCGACATATTAGTAGTGCGGAAAAAATAAGGATAACGTTTCTCATGCGAATTTATAGTTTAAAGAAATATCTATTACTGCCAATGCTTTTAAGGCTGTGCGAAAATATATGAATTATGCTGTACACAAAAAATAAATGAATCAACTTAAGGATTAACGATGTAAGGTTGGCTATAATTTTTGATTAATTATCCATACAACAATATTCAAAGAGGAGATAATCAGAGTGTTTATCTGTCCCTTAAATACCCCACCATCAACTGCGCAGCATTTTCAGAAGCTGATCCTCCTGCATCTAAAAGTGCAATAATTTTTTCGTAACCCGTCATCACGTTATTGCGCTTTTCACCCTGCACTACAAGTTGATCGAGCTGACTTGAAATATTCTCGACATTACATTCGGATTGGATCAACTCTTTCACGGTCTCTTCGCCTGAAATTAAATTTACTAACGATATAAATTTAACCTTCACTACCATCTTGGCCAATCCATACGAAACGGTGTTGGCTTTATAAACTACTACTTGCGGAACTTTAAAGATCGCTGTTTCCAACGTAGCGGTGCCGGAAGTAACGATGGCAGCTGTTGCGTTTGAAAGGATGTCGTATGTTTTGTCTGTGACCATTTTCACGTTCGGCAGAGACGTAAACGTTTCATACAGATCAGCGGGGAGATTATCTACTGATGCCAAAACAAATTGCCATTCAGGATAACGTTTCACAACCTCACACATTACCGGAACGATCTTAATCAACTCTTGCTTCCTGCTTCCGGGAAGTAAAGCAATAATGGGCCTATCTGTCTTCAATCCTTCTTGTGAAATAAAATCAGGATTGGGTGTGAATGACTTGATGGCGTCCAGCACAGGATTGCCTACATAGTTGACTTCCCAATCAAATTTTTTATAAAATTCTTTCTCGAAGGGAAGAATCACAAAGAGCTGATCAACATTTTCTTTTAATTCTTTTGCACGACTTTGGTACCACGCCCATACTTTTGGTGGGATGTAGTAAAATACTTTTATTCCATTTTTCTTTCCATACTTCGCGATACGTCTGTTGAAACCTCCATAGTCGATGAGGATGACCACATCAGGTTTAAACTGATCGATATCACGCTTGCATATCTTTATGAATTTAGAAATCTTATTGATGTTGAACAGCAATTCTACCAATCCCATAAAAGACATTGCTGAATAATGTACGGCCAATTCAACTCCAGCCTTTTGCATGTACTCACCACCAAATCCCCTGAGCACAGCATCACTGTCATGTCTGCGAATTGCTTTCACCAAATTACTTCCGTGAAGGTCGCCCGATCGTTCGCCTGCTACAAGGTAATAGCGCATGTTGTTTGACTTTTTAAAATGATTGTCAGGTTATTCCTCACCAAAATATTCCACGTAGTTGCGTGGGGTTTCATACAAACGAAGGGAATGTAATTTTCCTGAAGACGTAATGTTAGGGATTTCAGTGTTGAGAATTTTCCAAATTTCTATGATCAGGTTTTCACAACTGGCCAACTTGCCTTTCATAAAATCAACATCGAGGTTTAAGTTTTTATGATCGAGTTTGTCTATCACTTCCTTGCGTATCAAGGTGCTGAGTTTTTTCAAGTCTACCACAAATCCGGTTTCAGGATCAGGCTTTCCTTTTAAGGTAACGATCAAATCAAAATTATGACCATGCCAGTTTTCGTTGGCACACGGGCCAAATACTTCTGCGTTTTTTTCTACACTCCAAGCCGGGTTGTATAATTTATGTGCAGCGTTGAAATGTTCTTTGCGACTAATGTAAACCATTGGAAAAAGATTCTGGGGCAAATATACAAAAGCATGGGGCATGCAAGAAGGCCGGTCAATGTCTGACAATCAGTTTTTTTCGTGCCACCTGCTTGCCCGAAATATCGATAATGTAGAAGCCATCCATTAATGCACCGGTATCGATGGTAACATCTACATCATTGATCTGCCTGCTAAAAACAATCTGACCTAACGCATCAACAACTGAAACGCGTACGGGCAAATTCGTCTCAGGCACCTGAACCGTAACAAACTCACTGGCCGGGTTCGGGAATATACCCACGCGCGCTGCAAAATCCTCCTCCACACCCGTCACTAAGTAAAGTGAGGATGGAATGTTGCATGTTGCATTTTTGATCACCACAAAATAATTGCCCGGTTCGCCCATATATTCATACGAGCGGTTCACCTCGCCATCCAACTTTTCACCATTCTTATACCATTGATAGGCAAGCGCTGTTGACTCACTGAAAAGTTTATCGTTTGCAACAATCACTTTGTTGGCTGCTATACTATTGTTGGTGATCAGGATCGTTTTGCTTGTGCTCGTAGATGCTACACCATCCGTCACGGTAAGTTTTACTGTGTAGGCTTTTGGCGTATTAAAAAGATGAGCGGCATCTTGTTTCAATGAAGCATTTTCGCTTGATGCAGGATCGCCAAAATCCCACGACCATGAAGTAACATTCCCTTCACTGCTATCGGTAAATTCTGTGAGCGCGTCTTTACAAGCAAAATTAGAATCGAAATTAGCAAACAATGCATCAGCACACGCACCACTAAACCATTTAGGTGCAGTGGTTAATGTGCTATTGATGCCTGCACTTATCGTAACATCCCCACTCACACCTATATTGTTAACATCCAGAAAATCAAAACAACCTTTGAAGTGTCCTGAAAAATTCAATGTTGAACTTCCTCCTCCCATCGCGCTTATGGAAAGTCGGTTAGCTGCATCCGTTAGAAAAGAGGTTTTGCTTGTAAAAGTTTGTGTAGACCCAGTTTGAATTTTTAATGCAGATCCGGCCTTGGTAATAAATTCATGAAAGCTATTGGTATTGGAAAGCGTTAATTCTCCATTCACTATAATTTTATTAATCGTTGCACCCCCCGAAAGTGAAGCGGGTGATGTCTTCGTTTCCAATGTTCCATTAAATGTAATGCCCGGCCAACTTAATACTGCTGAGACAGTCCCTAATTTCACAGATGAAGTTGCATTGGTTTTGAAGTCCAGGTTCGCTGCGCTTAAGGTTGATGATGTAAGTCCTTCAAGGGTTGAATTTGTTATATCCAAAACTTTGTTACTTGTGCCAGAAGCATCCAACTGTTTTACCGTAAGGGTTAGATCTTTGGCAATCACATTACCTCTTTGAAGTGTGAGTGATTTTATTTTTGCGTCTCCATTAAAGGTCCAGGTAGCATCCTTGCTGCTATTGACCACAACATCTACTGTTGAAAAATTATTTCCATGCAGATTAAATTGGTTTTGCAAACTAGAAGCACCTACCAATTCAAGGACACCGTTCGTAGTTTCCAAAGAGTCTGATGTCACAATAATGTTTCCATCAACACTTAGTTTATGATTGTTAAGTGCCATGAAAACGTTTTTCTTTGTGAGCCATGTAACAGACGCACATGAAGCATCCGTGGTTAATGAAACAACTGGGTTCTTGATCGTAAAAGAATTTTCGTCCATTATCACGCGGCTATTCACATCGGGGACCTGATTGGCAGAAGTACCACCACTTGTAAGCGACCATTTTGTCGGGTCATTCCAGTTTCCTGAATTACCAATCCAATAAAAAACAGTTTTTGGAGCGCTGTCTGGCGTATAGGTTAGGATAAGTGAAAAGTCCTGCTTGGCATTCAACAATGTTCCTTTATGTGAAACAACAACCCGGTACATGCGCGGCTCCGGAAGACTGAATTCAATCTTCTCAACATTGTCCGATGAGTTGTTTCCTTTCGTTGCAGCCAGTGATGGATTTAATGGATTCAATATCCACGGTGAGATTGTATTGTTGGCATCGTCTATTAATCGAATGTCCAGATCGTTCACCAACATTTTATTGGTAGGATCAAGGGCAGCGGCAACGGGTGTACCCGCCGGATCTGTCCACACGATGGTGGCTGTTATTTTTGTATTGGCCATCGGTTCAAAATTATAAATATATGATCCTCCGTTTGCCAACGTATTTTCCTGAAGAACAACACCATTATTATTTTCGGTCAACAAAATTTTAGCAGCAGCCTCTACATCCAGCAAGCCCCATCCAAAACTATAGTCGGGACCGGGACTAAGTCCTGCTTCTTTTGCCGTGTGAATAGCGAGTGCTTTTAAGGTAGCGGCACGCATAAATTTTCCGGCGTGAAGGTCGCGGTACAATTGCTGTACAAGTGTCAATGAACCTGTGACATTAGGAGCAGCCATAGAGGTGCCTTGCTGAACGGAATAGGCATCCTGACCAGTGCCATTAATAAAAGTAGAATAAACAGAAACACCAGTGCCTACAAGATCAGGTTTGATCCTTCCATCATCCGTTGGCCCCCAACTGCTGAAGCTACTCATCACCACACTTGATGGGCCTGTGTAATTTACAACTTTGTTTACAGCGCCAATGGTCAGCACGTTTTTCGCACCACCATCGGGGCCCATGCAATCATAGCCTGTGCCCTCATTTCCATCAGCCGGATGTGTGCCATCACCTACTTCACTCCGATCATTTCCACCGGCCCAAACCATGGTGTAATAAGGAGCATTGAACCCAATTTGATCAAGGGTACGCGATGTATTTGAATAAAATCCAAAACGATAATCTTCCTTGGTGCTAATGGCAGTGTTACCGGCCCACTTCCATGCATTGTCTTCCGTATAAAATCCCAATACAATACCGTATGAATGATTGGATATAAGCAGGGATGATTGGTCAGGCTTGGCCAGGGCTGCCATCTCGGCTTCGTCATTTATAAAATCCCACGTAGTCGCTTTGGCAAGGGGTGCCATGCCTTTTGCGTTGGCGTCTATTCCTGTAGCCAATATGGTACCCGTTACATGGGAAGCGTGTTTGGAAAAAGAATCTCCCTGCCGCGAGGTAATGCGCGAACCAAATTCCACGTGATCTTTCACTTTCGATTCATCCCAAATACCAACCACCATGCCTTCGCCCAAAAGGTTTAAACCCAATGAGCCACCACTTCTTAACTGTGGTACCCGCGTGGTGATGGCTGCACCCGCATTTAAGGTAGTGCGATAAACAGGCAATCCAAATTCATCTAGGCCAATCATGTAGAGGGTATTGCCCCGGCCATCATCAAACTTCATGGGCTGATTATGTGTCTGAGAATAAACACGTGCCCTCTCCATTTGTGCGTAGTTGATGATGGTGCGCTCTTTTTCCAGATTATTTAGATTGGATTGGGCAAGCGGGACTACTCTTTGGGCGAAACTGAGGCTGGTAATCCCCAGTAATATCCCTACAAAAAACTGCCTTATAATAACGTGAAGCATCATTCGTTCATTCGTGCGTGATCACCCATAACTTCAAATCGAAGGTAACAGGAAAAAATGGTAAAAGTCGTGGCTTATGTAAGCCTGAATATTTCGCGGGGTTCCTTTTTGGATTAAGAACATTTTGTCAGGAACTTATTAATATATTCAAACCGTTCTATCCCATTTACAGGCCAGAGGTGAGTAATGATTTTAAACAAATTGTCGGTATATTCATTAATTTAACTATTTCGTGACAAAACTGTTTATTAAGATTATGTAAATTGGCCAACTCTGGTTTTTTTATTCTTTATTGGTTTCAAGGAATGAGCCAGAGATTTTCAGGAAAATTGATCATTCAGGATATAATTCAATTCGTTTAGTATGCAAAGACTTTTACAGGGTGCATTAATACATAAGAATTTCTTTCAACTTAGGGTGGCTTGCCATGCGTTAATAATGGTGCTGTGTACAACCGTAACGGCCTACCCTTTTCAATCGAAGAACATTATCATCACTGGGAAGGTTACATCTGCCAACGATAAGCAGTCCCTGCCAGGCGTTAACGTTTCTGTTAAAGGACTTTCAAAAGGAACCATAACCAATGCATCAGGCGACTACTCCATTGAAGTGGATGGAAACGCTACCCTTGTCTTTTCTTTTATTGGTTATGTTACACAAGAAATCGTTGTTGCCGACAAGACACAAATCAATGTTGCCCTTTCAGAAAATGTGACAGAGCTAGGTGAGGTAACGGTTATCTCAACGGGATATCAGGATATTGATAAAAGACTTTTCACTGGGTCAGTGGCAACACTCAATGCCGAAGATGTAAAGATCAATGGCACCGTGGATGTGAGCCGGATGTTGCAAGGGAAAGCTGCCGGGGTTTCAGTACAAAACGTATCAGGAACATTTGGCACTGCTCCGAAAATACGTGTGCGTGGTGCCACCTCTATTACGGGCAACAACAAGCCGCTATGGGTAGTAGATGGTGTAGTGTTGGAAGATGTCGTTGATGTTTCTTCAGATCAGTTGACAACAGGTGATCCTACAACCTTGATTGGCTCATCGGTAGCAGGCCTTAACTCCGATGATATTGAAAGTTTCAACATTTTGAAGGATGCATCAGCCACGGCTTTGTATGGTGCGCGTGCCAAAGATGGTGTCATTGTAATCACCACTAAAAAAGGAAAAGTAGGCACCCCAACTATTACGTATACAGGAAACTTTTCAAGTTACCTAAAACCCACTTATGATAATTACAACATCCTCAATTCCATTGATCAAATGTCAGTCTATAATGAGATGTACCGAAAGGGCCTGCTCAATCTTTCGAACGTTTCACGCAGTGCCAGTGGTGGGGTGTTTAAAAAAATGTACGATGTGATAAGCAATGACTACGATCCTTCAAGCGATGCATTTGACTTAACCAACACTGAAGATGAGCGTTCCAATTTTTTAAGGCGCTATGCACTTGCCAATACCGATTGGTTTGATGTTCTTTTTAAAAACTCATTTGTGCAGGAACATAGCATTGGTGTATCTGCGGGAACGGACGCCTCCCAGCTTTATTTTTCAACCAGTTACTATGATGATAGTGGTTGGACTATCGCTGACAATGTCCAGCGGTATACAATAAATGCACGCGGAACCTTTAAGATGTCAGATAAATTGAGCTTTGGACTATTGACAATGGCATCTTCGCGTAAACAACATGCACCGGGCACTATATCGCGCAAGAGCGACCCCGTATCAGGCAGCTATGAACGTGACTTTGATATCAACCCTTTTAGCTATGCCTTGAATACCAGCCGCACGATGACTCCATACGATGAAAATGGCAATCGGGAATTTTTTACCCTGAACTATGCACCCTTTAACATCTTAAATGAAGTGGACAATAATTACATTGATCTCAACCAAATCGATTTAAAACTGCAAGGGGAAATGACGTATACATTACCCAAAAATATTAAATACAATTTCATCGGAGCAGTACGTTTTGTCAAGACTGGTACAGAGCACAGCATGACAGAAAATTCAAACGTGGCGGGTGCCTATCGGGCTGATGGCACCCAACAGATACGGGATCAAAATCAGTTTCTCTATCGCGACCCAAGCACACCTGGCCTACCTCCTGTAAGTGTTTTACCGGAAGGTGGTATTTACGACCGCACAGATGACCAGCTCACGAGTTTTTATCTGAAAAACCAATTAAGTTGGAGCCACCTTTTCGGGACCAGGCACAATGTATTTGCCGTTGTTGGCCAAGAGCTTCGTTCCATAGATAGGCAAACGGCGTATGACAAAGGATTTGGTTATCAGTTTGGCAAAGGGGGCATTGCATTCACTGATTACCGCGCTATAAAACAACTGCTGGAGAGCAATTTAACATACTTTGGAAATTCATATACTTACGAACGTTACGCAAGCTTTTATGCCAGTGGCAATTATTCTTTCAATACAAAATATATTGTGAACGGAACCTACCGATTAGACGGATCAAACCGGCTAGGCAATACCACAACTGCGCGCTGGCTGCCCACCTGGAACATTAGCGGAGCCTGGAACATTGATATGGAGGGATTTATGAAACGATTTACCTATGTTGATTTTTTAACACTTCGTGCTGGATACGGTCTCACAGCCAATGCGGGCAATGCAACCAACGCTACTGCTGTGTTCCGTAATTCATCTACACGGCGTCCATATTTGGATGAAATAGAATCACAAATTGAAGTTGAAAACCTTGAAAATTCTGACCTCACTTGGGAGAAGCAATATGAAACAAACATTGGTATTAACACAGGCTTTCTCAACCGCTTTACACTAACACTAGATCTATATAAACGGAACCAGTTTGATTTGATTGGCATCATAAAAACTTCGGGCATTGGAGGTGAGTCTTATAAGGCCATTAACTATGCTGATATGAAATCGCAAGGCATTGAAGTATCGATTGGCGCACAAGTGATTAATAAAACTGACTGGGGCTGGAATACCAACATTATTTTCAGCCAGAACAAAACCGAAATTACAAACTTAAACAGCCAGCCACGAATCTTCAATCAGGTAGTTCCAGAAGGTGGCTCCGCCGTAAGTTATCCTGTGCGTAGCCTCTTTTCGATTGATTACCGCGGTCTCAATCCACGGAATGGCATACCCTACTTTTTGAATCAGGATGGTGAGATCAGTCAGGATGTTTACTTGCAAAGCTTGGAAACACAATACCTGATTTATGAGGGTCCTGTTGACCCGACTATTACCGGAGGATTTTCAAATACGTTCAGATATAAAAACTTTACCTTGAATGGTTTCATCACCTATCAAGCCGGCAATAAGATACGGTTGAACCCAACCTTTAAAACGCGCTACTCGGATTCCGATGCGATGCCCCGCGAGTTTTTGGACAGATGGGTGGTTCCTGGTGACGAGGACTTCACCCATGTGCCGTCTATTGTAGATCCAAATGAGATTGCCAGGTTAGTTAATGAATACCCCTACAACAATTACAATTATTCGACCGCCCGCGTAGCGGATGGTTCATTCGTGCGCCTTCGCACCGTTTCACTGGGCTACAACATACCCTCACGTGTATGGGGCAACGCACCCTTTAAAAATGCATCACTAACATTGACAGGAACAAATTTGTTGCTACTTTATTCTGACAAAAAGTTATATGGGCAAGATCCTGAGTTTTTTGCGGCCGGAGGTGTGGCCCTACCCGTAGCAAAGCAAATAACCGCAACATTAAAAATTACCTTCTAAAAAATTGAACATGTTTAAAGCATATACTTTATTCCGATTTTCAGCCACCAAGCGTGGAGCCAAAACGTGTTTCTTAAACGTTGTCCACGGCATAGCCCTTTTGATTGGAATGGGAGTACTTAACAGTTGCAACGATTTCCTTTCACAACCTCCCGACAATAGAACTGTAATTGATACGAAAGAAAAAATTTCTGAACTACTAGTGTCGGCCTATCCAGAGGGCAATTACATTACGTTTTGCGAGGCGATGACCGACAATGTCTCAGAACTAACAGGCGGTTTTACAGACAATACGAACACTGATCCGTTTTTCTGGAAAGATCCATCTCAAACAGAACAAGACACTCCAGAATATTATTGGAATACATGCTATGCTGCCATTGCCGCAGCCAACCAGGCGTTGCAAGTGATTGTTGAATCTGAAAACCCATCGGAGTTGGATGCCCAAAAAGGGGAAGCATTAATCGCTCGCGCTTACGCACACCTTATGCTGGTAAGCCTCTTTGCCAAGTGGTACGATGAAGATACAGCCGATAAAGATCCGGGTATACCTTACGTAAAAGTGCCCGAAACTGTAGCCTTGAAAAAATATGAACGTCACACCGTTAAATATGTATATGACCAGATTGAAAAAGATATCAAAGCGGGCATACCGCTCATTAGTGATCAGGCATATTCTGTGCCTAGCTACCATTTTACACGTGCCGCAGCCAACGCGTTGGCCGTTCGATTTTATTTATACAAAAGGAACTATGCCAAGGTAGTTGAGCATGCCAACATTGTTTTTCCCGACAATGATCTTGCAAGCCGACTGCGGCCTTGGAACACAACCTATCAGGGATATAACTTCGATCAACTGGAAGCAGCCTATACTAAATCATCTGAAAAAGCAAACCTTCTGCTTTGTGAGACTGCTTCACGATGGGCCAGGACGTATGCTGCTTTTCGCTATGCCACTAGCCTTAGCGAGTTTAATGACATACGCGATATTGCAGGTGTGGCTCAAGGGCAATTTGCCTATACAACATACAGCACAGGAAATGACGCTTATTTCGTGGTGAAATTCAGAGAGCATTTCGTTAAACAAAACATTAGTGACAATACCGGATTTACGTATACCATCGTGCCGCTGCTCACCTCTGAAGAAGTACTGCTTAGCCGTGCCGAAGCCTATACCTATCTCGGCCAGAATGCGTTGGCGATTAAAGATCTCAACACGTTTTATAGTACACGCATCACCAATTATGATCCCGCCAGAAATACAATTACGGCTACACGATTAACGAATTTCTTCGGTCTTAATTTATCTGATGCATTATTAAACGCAGTTCTATTAACAAAGCGTGCAGAATTTTTACATGAAGGATTGAGTTGGTTTGATATACTGCGCTATAAACGTCAGGTAACTCAT
>JBBRKB010000032.1:0-15898 GCA_038218385.1 Cytophagales bacterium
TTATTGTCTGCATTGAGTGCCAGGTACACGTACTTTACAGAAGTGATGAGTGTGAGTGTCCAGAAAACACAGGAGAGTCCACCGAGCACAAGCTCTTCTGTTATTTCATTGGTACCAACGATAGCCTTGAAAACGTACAAGGGGGACGTACCGATGTCACCGTAAATTATTCCTAACGAAATAAGAACGCCCGCAGTGGAGAGTTGTTGGTGGTGCCTATCGTGAGTCGAATCCATTTCTATTGTACACCATCCTTGGGACGTGCGATAATAAGTCGGTTGCTTTTGTCGTATGAGAAATAGCTCACAAGCCAGCTCAACAGAACAAAAAATTTATTTTTAAATCCAATAATGGAAATCAAATGAACAAACATCCAGATGAACCAGGCGAAGAATCCCTGTGCGCGAATCCCTTTGAGATCGACTACTGCTTTGTTTCTTCCTATGGTCGCCATAGAACCTCTGTGTGAATATCGAAAGGGCTTAATATCTTCTTCGTTGTTAATCATCCGTTTAATATTTTTCGCTACCAGTTGCCCTTGCTGCATAGCGGGTGGTGCAATCATGGGATGTCCCTGCATAAATTTCGGATCTACACCTTCCATAATGGCTGCGTCTCCAATAGCGAAGATATTAGCATGACCCATTACACGGTTGTATGCATCTACCTTTATTCGATTGCCTTTACCAAAAGCACTGGCATCAAACCCCTGAATGCCGCGGCCTTTTACGCCAGCCGCCCATATCATCGTCTTACTAATTAATTTTTCTCCCGATTTAAATGCTACCTCATATCCATCATAGGATTGTACTGTCGCATTCAAATGAACCTTCACACCCATTTCTTTCAAATACTCCAGCGCTTTTTCTGAGGCCTGAGTTGACATACCATTGAGAAGTTGGCCAGTTGCTTCCACCAAATGGATGTCCATCTGGCTCATCTCAAGTTCTTTATAATCTTTTGGAAAGACATGTGTCTTTAGTTCTGCCAGTGCCCCGGCAAGTTCTACACCCGTTGGGCCACCACCCACAATAACAAAATCCATGAGGCTGTTCATGATTTCTGGATCATCCGTAAGCAGAGCTTGTTCAAAATTTCGGATGATGATGTTCCGGAGCTTAATAGAGTCAATGATGGATTTCATGGGCAGGGCATTCTGTTCCACATCTTCCAGTCCATAGAAATTGGTAGTGGCACCGTTTGCAATCACCAGGTAATCATATCGCGCACCTCCAATAGAGGTTTCAATATAATTTTCTTCTGGCTTTACCGAAATTACTTCACCTAAGCGAAAATAGAAATCCTGATGACTGGCAAAGCGCTTGCGGAAGGGCATTACAATAGAGTTAGTCTCCAGACCTGATGTGGCCACCTGGTATAACAAGGGTTGGAAACAATGATGGTTATATCTATCAAATAGAACGACTTGTGACTTCACACTTTCCAGCCCCCTCACTACCTCGATTCCACCAAAGCCACCTCCAATTACAACAATGCGTGGTTTGCCCAGGTCAGCGATACGCGTGCGCGTGGTGATTAATTTGGGCATTTAGTATAGTTTAATGTATAGGAAAGCAAAACGGTCGCAAATTTAACGGGCTAGTTGGCATTACAAAAGTAAAACACGATAATCTTAATGGGCTGATTAACGTGAAAATAGACGGTTCAACCCTTCTGAAGAATTAAATTTGAAGAATGCTCCTTCAGATTCAAAATGACCGTTATTTTTGTCTTGATAAATTTAAAATCAACCCATTATGATCAAGAGAACAATTCTAGCCCTTTTTGTGGCAGGTACCCTTTTTGTTGGATGCGACACCAAGGAAAAAGCAGTGCTTCAATCTAAAGTAGACTCCTTAAAAGTTGAATTGGATGCCAGTCAAAAAGAAGCCGCAATATTGCAAGAAGTTGGCGCTTTGATGGATTCAATCGATGCCAGCAGACAATTATTAAAAGTGAACATGGTAGAAGGAACTACCTATGATGATTACAAAGCGCGTATGAAAGACATCAACGGCTTTGTAAAAGCAACACAGAACAAGATTAACGAACTGGAAGTGGAAGCCAAAAATTCTAAATCGTACTCTGGAAAATTATCCAAGACGATAAAGAAGCTTCAAAAAGATCTGGAAGATAAAACAACCGTGATCGCCAGTTTGCAGCAGCAGGTTGACCAGGCAATGAATGAAAATAAAAACCTGAGCGAGACGGTGAACATGCAAGATGCTATGCTTCAAGATAAAGAAGCTCAAATTCTGGCCAAGCAGCAGGAACTTGCATTGATAGAGGCACGCATTCAAGAGC
This sequence comes from Cytophagales bacterium, assembly GCA_038218385.1. Taxonomy (GTDB): domain Bacteria; phylum Bacteroidota; class Bacteroidia; order Cytophagales; family Cyclobacteriaceae; genus JBBRKB01. Next base: position 2,305 of record JBBRKB010000032.1, read on the forward strand.
TGATGATCCAGTCAAAAATGTCTGAAGGTGATGCTTATTTTGCACGCGCTATGGCAGTGGAAGAAGCGGCCAACAGAACGAAGCTTGCTCCGAAGAAAAAGAAGGAGACCCTGAAAGAAGCCCTTGAGCTTTATAAGAAGTCATTGTCATTAGGCAAGGAAGAAGCACAAGCTAAGATTACCGAACTGGAAAAGAAAATCTAGTTATACGAACTTACCTATACGATAAAGGCCAGTACATGAATTTGTGCTGGTCTTTTTTATTGCTGATCGCTAAAAATCAAAAAAGCCGTGTAAGCCAAATACCCAATCAACATAACGCTTGCCTCCCAGCGATCAAGTTTATGTTTTCGTAAGGTGAACATAAAAACAATCAACGCCAGGGTAGCGATGATGGAGATGAATAAATCAAAATTCAGACTGCTGTTGTATTGTGCAGGGCTCATGACACCGGTTATTCCTAAAATAAAAAAAATATTAAAGAGGTTAGAACCCACCACATTACCAATAGCAATGTCTGCATTCTTTCGGTACGCTGCCATGGCCGATGTGGCGAGCTCTGGCAACGAAGTGCCAACAGCCAGGATGGTTAGCCCTATAAGCTTTTCACTGAGACCGTTTTGATGGGCAATCGCTACTGCATTGTCAACCACAAGTTTGCCACCACCAATAAGCATCGACATGCCCAATGCAATCAAGCCAAATGAGACGCCAGAGGAATACAGTTTAATACTTTGCCCTTCATCCTCTTCCGGATTGGCCCGCATATTTTTATACATGTAGAACAAGAAGAAAACAAAGAAGAGAAGTAATACAGCGGCATCTATCCTGGAAAGGACATCTTCATCACTCTTCCATATAAATATGTCATTGACCAAAAACAGCAAAAGAAAAAGGGCTCCTAGTGAGAGTGGAATCTCAAACTTTACCATGCTCTTCTGCACTACAAGCGGACAAATAATACCCGCCACGCCCAGAATGAATAGCAAATTGAAATTATTGCTGCCAATAATATTTCCAAACGCTGCATCGGCTGTGCCGTTTAGGGAAGAAATGACACTCACAACCAGTTCTGGGGCTGAAGTACCAAAGGCCACAATTGTCAACCCTATAGCAAGGTTGGATATCTTGAATTTTTTAGCAACTGAAGAAGCTCCGTTCACCAAAAAATCTGCACCCTTAATCAATATACCAAATCCGATCAAGAGCAGTAATACAGGTAGAAACATAGTCAAGGATATTTACTAATATATAACTTTAAGCCTCTTGCATGGAAATGATGGTGAAATCTTTTTTCAAATTAGTTCCGAATAATAAGATAAGAGGTGTAGCCGAAATAGAAACATAAAAAGATAATGGCTTCCCAGCGGTCTACTTTATTGCGGCCTAGTGTAAACATGGAGATAAGCAGCACAATGGTGCCACCAGCGAGCACACCAAGGTCTAAGTTAAGCACCGTTGGAAATTCAATGGGATTGATTAGGCCGTTGACACCTGTGATAAAAAAGATATTAAAAATATTGGAGCCGATCACATTGCCAATAGCAATGTCGGTACTTTTCTTAAGAGCAGCCACAATGGATGTGGCCAACTCGGGTAGCGAAGTGCCAACAGCCAGAATGGTCAGTCCAATCAATTTTTCACTAAGGCCAAACTGCTCGGCTATAGCTACGGCATGTTCGGTTACCAAATACCCGCCACCCACCAACATGATCATACCTAAGATCACCATGCCAATAGAGATGGCACCCTTGTACAGCTTGATGTCATCTTCCTCGTCCGTAGTCTGTTTCATGGACCAATAGATGTAGTACATGAAAAACAAAAAACCAAGCAGTAGAATAAAAGAATCGGTAAGACTCAGTACATTGTTATCCGCCCCCCACAGCAGCGTATCATTAACAAGCACCCATAAAACAAGAATGGCAAAAAGCGAAATCGGAACTTCGTACCGTATGGAATTCCGTTTAACGATCAAGGGAAAGATTACGCCGGTAACGCCGAGAATAAACAGAATGTTGAAAATGTTACTTCCAATAACATTGCCAAAGATAGCCTCATTGCGTCCATAGTAAGAATTGATTGCATTGACAGTCAACTCGGGTGCAGATGTACCAAAAGCCACGATGGTCAACCCGATCACAAGTGTGGAGATTTTCATCTTTCTGGCCAGTGATGATGCACCACTCACCATAAAGTCAGCTCCCTTGATAAGGACGAAGAATCCGGTGAAAAGAAGCAGGAGGTTCAGCAGCATATTTCAGCAATATATTAAAACCATTTTTTATATTTAAAATATCGGAACATACCGCCAACAATTAAAATCATTACGCCCCAAACCATATAATAGCCATACGGCCAATACAATTCTGGCATGTAACGAAAATTCATACCATACACACCAACAATAAAAGTCAACGGAATAAAAATACTAGACATAATGGTGAGCACCTTCATCACCTCGTTCATGCGGGTGTTGAGCGTATTGATGTGTATATCCATGGCACTCGATACAAGGTCTTTGTAGGTATCAAGCGAGTCACTCAAATGGATGATGTGATCGTAAATGTCCTTATAAAAACGAACATTTTCTTCTTCGATAAACCCAGACTCATCTTTCATCAACAAACTGATGGCATCGCGCAAAGGGTACACCGATCTTCTCAAATAGATCAATTCCTTTTTCAGGTTTTGGATATCCTTAAAATTATCTTCCGATGCGTGGTTGTGAACGCTATCTTCTATTTCGTCAATTTGATCACCGATGTTGTCGAGCACCGTGTAGTAATTGTCAACAATAATGTCGATGAGGCGATAGAGTAAATAATCTGTTTTCTTCTTCCTAACGCGACCTTGATCAAGTCTTATCCGTTCCCGAAAAGAGTCAAACATGTCGCCTTCCTTTTCCTGAAAAGAAATCAGAAAGTTATTTCCCAGCACAAAACTGATCTGTTCATAGTCAATGGAGTTGCCATCGATCCGGTACAACATTTTTAAAGTAAAGAACAGGTAATCATCGTACTCTTCAGCCTTCGGTCTTTGGTCGTTGAAGATGTCATCAATGAGAAGAGAGTGCAGATTAAAATGTGTTTGCAGCCGCTCAATAATAGTAGGGTCGTACAAGCCGTCTACATTAATCCAGTTGATATGGTTGGGGTTGATTTTTTGTAATAGATCGTCAATGTGAAGGTCATCATACTTCACATACTGATCCTTATCATAGGAAATAAGTTCGAGGATAACGTTTGACTGTGGTGATGAATCACGGCCGACTTCGGTAGGCATAGGTGGGATCATTCGAAGATTGGTGCAAGGGGTTAGCTAAAAGTGAAAGATATACTTAACCCCTCATTTTTTCAGCATTCCCGCGATAAATCTTCTTTGACGGCGTGGGAGACAATTGTATTATTGCGTTTACATGCCCTTACGGTTAGAAGATATTAAAGCACCCATTGATAAAGAAATGGAAGAGTTCGAGCCTCGCTTTAGGGCTTCCATGAAAACTAAGGTACTTCTACTGGATAAAATCATGGAGTATATAGTGAAGCGCAAAGGCAAGCAGATGCGCCCCATGTTTGTATTTCTTAGTGCGGGCACCTCAGGCCAGATTTCCGATGCCACATTTCGGGGCGCTTCTTTAATAGAATTACTGCATACGGCCACCCTTGTTCATGACGATGTGGTGGATGAGGCAAATTACCGCAGAGGTTTCTTTTCTGTGAATGCTATTTGGAAAAATAAAATCGCTGTGTTAGTGGGCGACTTTTTACTTTCCAGAGGGATGGCGCTTTCGCTAAAAAATAAAGACTATGATTTGCTCAGCATTGTAAACGATGCTGTAACGGAAATGAGCGAAGGAGAACTTTTGCAAATAGAGAAAGCGCGCAGACTGAATATAACGGAAGAGGTTTATTTTGAAATCATTCGGAAGAAAACAGCATCGTTAATTGCATCCTGCTGCGGTGTGGGCGCCAGTTCATCAGGTGCAGATGAAGACGTGGTGAAGCGAATGCGTTCCTTCGGAGAAAAAATCGGCATGGCTTTTCAGATCAAAGATGACCTGTTTGACTATGGCGATATGGAGATTGGCAAACCTTTGGGTATTGATATCAAAGAAAAAAAGATGACACTGCCACTGATCTATGCCCTATCAAAATCTTCATGGCTTGAAAGAAGAAAAATCATCAGCATAGTAAAGAACGAAAGTCACAAGCCCAGAAAAGTGAAAGAAGTAATTGCCTATGTAAAAAAATCTGGCGGCATAGAATATTCGTTGAAAAAAATGGAAGCCTTTCATCAGGAAGCCCTCCTCCTGCTTGATACCTTCCCAGACTCCGTTTATAAAACCTCCCTCCGTCAACTGGTGCAGTTCACGATCGATCGGAACAACTAATCTTCCTGAATAAATAAGTTATTTCTGCCGTTTACTTTGGCAAGGTGGCACTTAACCAAACACGTGAAAATGTTTCTTTACCCACTCACTGCCCACATACGTTGTGATGTAATACATCACTTCTTTTGCTCCCCACTGCGATCGTCTGAAATATTTTCGAGCTGCGCGCATATCGCCTACTGAATAAAAATACCGCGCACGGCTTCCATTGATACGCCTCCGGGAAACAGCCACCTGATGTGAATACGTATTTTCAAATGACTCCAAGGATAAGAGAGAGTAGTAATAATCTTTTTTTCTATACTCGTTATCAAGGGAAAGGTTTTTTGTTCCCACATATCGCTGAACGAGGTTTGCATTCACCTCCACTGAAGCTTGCTGGTGAAAAAGTCGTAGCAGCCAGTCAAAATCAATCATACCAAAATGCTCTTCAAAAAAAACATCTTGTAACGTTTTGGCAATCATAATGGTGCTAAAGTAGGTCTGCTGTATGTTATACTTTTCCTTTGATAGTTTTTTTAAAAAGGTCTCATTTTTTTGATATACTTTATTTTTGAAATCTTCTCCATTTGATTCCCATTGCGCACCAGTTTCTGTGTTGATAGTCTTATAGCCACACGTTACTATTGGAGCAAGTTGTGCAGCTAGTAGTTGATGATGGATTTTCGATGGCAACCAGATATCATCATGATCAAGAAAGCAAATGTAATCTCCGGTGGCCATTCGCAGTCCAATATTTCTTCCCTTGTTGGGTCCACCACTGTTGGGATTATTAATAATGAGATGATCAACATTAAACGAACGAATAATTTCGGTCGTAGTATCCCTGGAGTTATCATCTATCACAAGCACTTCACATATAAACTCATCTCCCAATCCTTCCTGATTGAAAACTGATTCTAGTGTGCGGCCAATGGTCTTCTCAGCATTGTAGGTAGTGATGATGATCGATACTTTTATCATACGGTAAATTTCAATGCGCAAATATCGGACTAAAGCGACATTAAAGCAGAATTAAAAACAATTTTTAATTAATGTTAATGTATTCATGTCGTTGACTTAAGCTCCTTAATTATCCCTCTCATGGAGAGGGCTAGGGAGAGGTTAACAAATTGATTAAGTCAACGACATGGACTGATGTATGTTGATGTTACCTTTTACATGAAGGTGCGTTGCAAAACTTTTTATACCTTACACAACATTAAAAACGCTAAGCCAAAGGCACCTACATCTAACGTTTTGTAAAACCTAAAATACCACCCATGCTTACCCGATTCAATTTTAGTGCCCTATTCATTCTTCTCTTTTCATTCGCGGCCAACGCCAATGTTTCCGTTTCAAAAATATTTTCCAACAACATGGTGATACAGCGCGACCGCGAAATAAAAATTTGGGGCTGGGCATCGCCGGGTGAATCGGTGACCGTTTCTTTTAATGGAAAATCAGGCAAAGCAAAAACGAGTAAAAACGGAAAGTGGCTAGTGAAAATTCCTGCCATGACCGCAGGAGGCCCTTATGTAATGAAAGTGAGTGGTAAGAATTCTGTGGAACTTAATAATATTTTGATTGGTGATGTATGGGTGTGCAGCGGGCAGTCGAACATGGAATGGATTATTCGAAATACAAATGATGCCGTGAAAGAAATTGCTGAAAGTAATTATCCTAAGCTCCGCTTGTTCACTGTTACCAAGGCCATGAGCTATACACCAAAGGAAGATTTGGAAGGCGGCACATGGCTGGAGTGCAACCCCAAAAACGTTGAAGAGTTTTCTGCCGTTGCCTATTTCTTTGGAAGAAAATTATTAAAAGAACTTGATGTTCCAATAGGTCTGATCAACACGTCATGGGGAGGCACCAACATTGAAACGTGGACAAGTTGGGATGTAATGGGACAGATTGAACCCTACAAGTCTGCAGATATTAGCAAACAGGAAATAAACATAGCTGACCAACAAAAGAAAAAGGACTTATACCTTGCCGCCATGAAGAGTGATAAAGGTGTTACGGAAAAATGGTTTGATCCCAATACCAAAGTCTCAGGATGGAAAAATATTGCTGTGCCCGCCGATTGGGGACAAACCGAAATAGGAAATGCAGATGGCATTGTCTGGTATAAAAAAGAAGTGGAATTACCCGCAGGATTTTCTGGTACTGCTACCTTAAGTCTTGGCCCCATTGACGATATGGACGTTACCTATGTAAACGGCCAGCAAGTGGGTTCCATTAGTGACTACTCAAAAGAACGGGTGTATGAAATTGGTAATGGTATACTGCATGCAGGAAAAAATATTATCGTTGTAAAAGTGAGGGACGACCAAGGTGGTGGTGGCATCTATGGTGAAAAAGAGAAACTGTTTTTATCAACAGGTGAAAAGAAATATGCATTGGCAGGCGCATGGGAATACAAAGCTTCCGTGTTAACCTCCGAGTACGGCGTGTTAAATGTGGGTCCTAACTCATTTCCATCACTTCTCTATAACGCCATGGCAGCGCCCATTACTAATTTCGGAATCAAAGGTGCGATTTGGTATCAAGGGGAATCAAACGCGAATATGGCGTACCGCTATCGCACTTATTTTCCTAACCTAATAAAAGACTGGCGTGCCAAGTGGGGCTATGAGTTTCCATTTTTATGGGTACAGTTGGCCAACTTCATGGCACCCGTGGCAGAGCCAAGTGAAAGTGCGTGGGCAGAATTGCGTGAAGCACAAAGCATGACATTGTCCTTGCCAAAAACAGGTGAGGCGGTGATCATCGACATTGGTGAAGAGAAAGATATTCATCCCCGAAACAAACAAGATGTAGGACTACGGCTCGCATTGAATGCTTTGAAAGTTGCTTATGGAAAAGAGATCGTATATACAGGATCCACATATGAGTCGATGAAAGTTGAAGGGAATAAAATTATACTCACATTGGCCAACAGAGGAAGTGGGTTGGTTGCGAAAGATAAGTATGGTTATGTAAAAGGATTTGCCATAGCAGGTAGCGATCATAAGTTTGTATGGTCGCACGCCATCATAGTTGGCGACCAAGTGATAGTGAGCAGCGAACAGGTGAGCAACCCAGTGGCGGTTCGTTATGCCTGGGGCGACAACCCAGATGATGCAAATTTGTATAACCAAGAGGGCCTGCCTGCTTCACCTTTCAGAACTGATACGTGGAAGGGTATTACCGAAGGCAAATAAGGAGTCAATGACGAAGGTAAAATGACGAGTGACGAATAGAAAGCAATGATGGATGAAGGTTTGCGCTGGGTTTGCTACCCGTCATCCTATGTTTGCAAAGTAGAAATTGGAAGGGTTAAATTAGTAGATGTTTAACCCTTCCAATTTCTACTTTGCAAACATAGGATGACGACAGAAGGCAATGACGACTAACAATAATCATTGAAAGTAGTGCACATAAAAATTTATTCCCTCACACCAAACCTATAAACCGTTTGCGTTTTATACACATCACCCGGTTTTAAAATCACCGAAGGAAACTCCGGACGGTTAGGTGAGTCGGGGAAGTGTTGTGTCTCTAAGCAGAGGCCATATCGTTTGTGATATATGGCTCCTCGTTTTCCTTTATACCCTTTCAAAAAGTTTCCGGTATAAAATTGCACACCCGGCTCTTGTGTAAATACTTCCAGCGTTCTTCCGGTGATGGGCTCATACAGTGATGCGGCAAGCGCATTCTCCTTCTGAACATTTTCATTGAAGACAAACGTGTGGTCATAGCCATTTCCATAGCGAAGTTGTTCAGCTTCATCATGGATATGTTTACCTACAGCGGTGGGTTCTCTAAAATCAAACGATGTGTTAGCTACTGATCGCAATTCTCCTGTAGGAATAGACGTTTCATCGATCACCACAAAACGATCTGCGTTTATATACACTTCGTGATCGAGTACATCACGTGTAGCGTTTCCAACCAGATTGAAATAACTATGTTGACATACGTTAATGACCGTCTTCTTATCCGTGGTCGCTTCAATGTTTATCTTAAATTCATTTTCATTCGTGAGTGTGTATTGCACCTTTACATGCACTGTGCCCGGATAACCTTCCTCACCATCAATGCTCACATAATGAAATACCAGGGCAGGCCCATCATCAGACAAAACCTCTTTTACATCCCACACTACTTTGTCGAACGATTTGATTCCACCATGAAGGTGATTGGGCGGATTGTTTATAGCGAGTGAATACGTCTCATCATCAATTGTAAATTTTCCTTTCGCAATACGGTTTCCATACCGACCAATGAGGGCACCAAAGAAAGGACTCTCGGCCACATACTGTTCCAATGTTTCAAACCCCAACACGATGTCCTCCATGTTGCCATTTTTATCAGGGGTTTTTAGGGAGACAACAATGCAGCCGTAATTGATTACCTGCATTTCAATTCCGTTCCTATTGGTTAAGGTGAAGAGGCTAACTGCTTTTCCATCTGTTGTAGTGCCGAATGGTTTTTTCGCTATCATGAAATTTGGTTTAGATTTCTAAATAAAGAAATTAACTTTCGATTTGCAATTAAGAATTTTAATACAAATGAAATCATGTTGGTGCAGCGGATACCTTGATTTAAATTATACCGAAATTCAATTCAAACAATCCCTGAATTCCCTAAAAAAACAAAGCCGCCTCCATGCGTATTATGGGGCGGCTTTACTTTATAAAAAATTTTACCGATCTGTTATTTTGTGAGTTTACTATCTACCAAACGAAAAATGTTCAACGGATTTCCATCCTTTAGTTCTTCAGGCAACAAATGCTGTGGGAAGTTCTGAAAGCTTACGGGTCTGACAAACCTCTTAATACTATCCGTTCCAACCGATGTAAATCGTGAATCCGTAGTGGAAGGGTACGGCCCGCCATGCTGCATGGATGGGCATACTTCAACACCTGTCGGAACACCGTTGATAATTATACGGCCTGCTTTTTCACGAACCTCTTCAATGAACGAAGCATACGTTATCAAATCATCATCGTCACCCATAATGGTGGCCGTCAATTGACCCGGTATTTTATCCAATGCCTTGCTTAATTCCGCTATCGAATTTCCTTTTACCAAAAGTGAGTAGGGACCAAACACTTCTTCCGTCAATTTTTCATTAGTTAAAAAATCGTTTAAGGTAACCGAAGCAAACGTAGGCTCTGCTTCTTCTTCCGTCTTCCCTTTGGCAGACTCCGCGACGAGTTTCACACCACTTTGTTTCAACGCTTCTTCCCTGTTTTTGTGATAGCTCGCTGCTATACCTTTGTGTAGCATAGTAGCTGGGTTTTGCTCCGTTATCAAGGACCCAAGTTTAGTTTCAAATTCTTTAAGGCCCTCACTCTCCACACCCATCAACAATCCCGGGTTGGTACAAAATTGCCCAACACTTAAGGTGATGGATCCTGCATACATCGTAGCAATTTCTTTTGGTCTTGTCTTTAATGCACCCGGTAGAATGAACACCGGATTAATACTTCCCATTTCAGAAAATACAGGAATGGGATGGTCGCGCTGGGTAGCGAGATCGAATAAGGCTTTTCCTCCTACAAAAGAACCTGTAAATCCAACAGCACGTGTATCAGGGTGTAACACCATTGCCTTACCCACTTCAAAACTTTTTCCATGTAAATGAGCAAACACACCTTTTGGCATATTTGATTTTGCTACTGCCCTGTCAATACAATCTGCCACCAATTGAGATGTTTGCTCATGCGCAGGATGTGCCTTTACCAGCACGGGGCAGCCTGCAGCAAATGCTGAAGCCGTGTCACCGCCTGCTGTGGAGTAGGCCAATGGGAAATTACTTGCACCGAATACAACAACGGGTCCTATGGGTACCATCATCTTGCGTAAATCAGGTTTAGGTGCGGGAGCCCTGTCGGGGACTGCGTTATCAATCCGTGCTTCCACCCACGAACCTTCTTCCAATAATGCTGCAAACATTCGCATCTGACCGGTGGTGCGCATAAACTCTCCCGTTATGCGTGGCTCTGGAAGGTGTGTCTCTTCCATAGCTTTGGCAATGACTGTACTCTTCGCGGAATCTAATTCATCAGCAATGGCACGTAGAAATTCTGCCTTTCGCTTTCCTCCTATGTTTCTAAACGATTTGAACGCATCGGTTGCTTTTTCAAATGCTTCATTAATTTCGTTGGTACTTGCATCAGTAAAGGCCATACTTATTTTTGTTTTTAGGTTATAAAAAAATTGATGCATTTTATGCCGCTGTCATCAATGAACGGCAATATAAAATTAATATCGCGAAGTGGTTCAACAAGTAGCACAACAATGATGCTTTATCAATATAAAAATGTGAGTGCGTTCATTTGCTTTCACAGCCATGGACTTGCCACGTCAGGCAATGAAGCGCACTTTGAGTGTTGCTGTTGAATTGCGTGTTATTGCCATGCCTCGATACTGCCCTTGATAAGCCGTAATCCAGAGCGGTCGTTTGTGCAATGGCATGTGCGAGCGATGGATCCCTATACGACAAGGTGCACCCGAAGAGCCGCACTTAGTTTGACCTAAACCCTACCTTCGTATTTGGAGCCGGTCGTTTTTCAGTTGATGCTAAAAGGAGAAAAGAAATGGAAAAGGCAACGCATCATTGAAAATCTGGTATACTACCTAAACTGAGAAGGCACTTGTGAAATCCACGCGTGCCTTTTTTTTGCTTCATGTCTATTGAGAAATAACTATCTTGGGCTATCCAATTTTAAAATATTAAAGCAATAAGATGTCTTATTTGATCGGACTTGACATTGGGACGGGAAGCACAAAAGCACTGGCCGTTGATGAGGAAACAAAAACCATTAAAGGAAGTGAGCATGTTGCTTATCCCATCCTTACACCACAACCCTATTATAGCGAACAAGCACCGGAAATTATCTGGCAGGCTTTTGTAAAAAGTATTGCACGGCTTACCAAAAGGTATGGGAAACCAAGGGCGATAGGAATTAGTTGCGCCATGCATAGCCTTATTCCAGTTGACAACAAAGGTGATGCACTCATGAACATGATTACCTGGGCCGATGCACGAAGTGCAGACATAGCAGAAAAAATTCATGCTTCACCCGAAGGTAAAAATCTTTACGAACAGACCGGCATGCCCATCCATGCGATGAGTCCACTTTGCAAAATTATTTGGCTTCATCAAAACGAACCCGAGCTCTTCACATCTACTCATAAATTCATTTCCATTAAAGAATACATCTGGTACAGATTGTTTAATGTGTATGAGGTAGACCACTCCATAGCATCCGCTACCGGGTTGTTTAATATTGCAGATTGTGTTTGGAATACATATTCGTTGGAGCTGGCAGAAATTAACGCTGACAAACTTTCTACGCCTGTTTCAACTACATACAAAAGAAAAATTTCAACGAAGCATGTTCAGGACATGTTAGGCGTTGATGGCGCTACGGAGTTTGTCATTGGTGGAAGTGATGGATGCCTTGCCAATCTGGGAAGCAACGCCCTAGACGCAGGAAAAGCTGCACTTACCATTGGAACAAGCGGAGCCATTCGCATAGCCAGCGCACATCCTTGCCACAACTTTGCTGCTATGACTTTTAATTTTCGTTTGGACGAAAAAACATTTATATGTGGTGGCCCCATCAACAATGGAGGGGCTGTATGGAAATGGTTCATCAAAGAAATGTTAAAGAGAGAACTTGATGATTCTGACGATTATCAAACGGTGATCCAACACATGAGTGCGGAACCTGGAGCAAATGGTCTTGTATTTCTTCCTTACATCCTGGGGGAAAGAGCTCCCATATGGAACAGCAAAACAAGCGGCGTATTCTTTGGTATCAATATTCAGCATACCGAAGGTCACTTCATCCGTGCAGTGATAGAAGGGATTACCATGGCTTTGTATTCAGTCGGCAACGCGCTTGAAAAAGGTGCTGGTCACATTGACGTAATTTATGCTAGCGGAGGCTTTACCAAATCACCTGAGTGGTTGCAGATTCTTTCCGATATGTTCAACAAAAAAATAATCGTACGAAACGCAGAAGATGCATCGGCTATTGGGGCAGCGATGATGGCGAAAAAAGCGGTTGATGAATTAGTGGACTATCCACAGCTCTTAAGTGATACTACCACCACTACCATTACGCCATCCGAAACTGCTCATAAAGTTTATCAGGAAATTTTTCCAACCTTCTGCAATCTCTACGAAAAATTAAAAGATGAAATGCGAATCCTTTACGAACGCACCACTTCTTAAACGATCAACCTTTTTTTAATTCTATCACGGTAATTTCAGGAGGCATGCCAATGCGACCCAGATAGCCAATGCATCCGTAGCCGCGGTTTACGTATAGGTATTGATTTCCTTCTTGATACAATCCCGCCCACTGTTTGTAATTATACTGCGCCGGACTCCATCTGAAATCACCGACTTCAATGCCCATTTGAAAGCCGTGCGTATGGCCCGCGAACATAACATCTATATCGGGATACTCACTCCGTACCTGTGCATCCCAATGGCTGGGATCATGCGAGAGCAAAAGTTTTACAGGTGTATCTTTAACACCCGCATAGGCCAAATCCATCTTGCCATACTTAGGAAATCTTCCTGTGCCCCAATTTTCAATTCCCATTAAGGCAATCTTTTCACCATCTACTTCAATGAAGCGGTGTTCGTTCATTAGTAAATCATAACCCAACTCTTTGTGTGCAGTTATCATGTCGACAAAATTCCTGTCTTTTGCTTCTTGGTTTTTCCAAGAAACATAATCGCCATAATCGTGATTGCCTGTAACACTGAATACACCCAGCGGGGCTTTTATTTTTTCAAAAACGGAAATAAAGTTTTTTACCTCTTCCGTTTTATAATTCACCAAGTCACCGGTAAAAAGTACAATGTCTGCCTTTTCCTTCATCACCATATCTACTCCACCTCGCACAGCCGTTTTGTTGTAATGGTCAGTGGCATGAATGTCTGAAATCTGTGCTATGCGAATGCCGTCAAATGCTGCAGGTAAATTTTTTAAACGAATGGTGTGGTTGCGTACGCGGTAATCATACGCGCCATGTAATATGGCAAACGCTGAACCCGCAAAAGGAACGGCTCCTGCTAGCAGCGCTGTCTTGGATAAAAAAGTACCGCGGGTAATAGGAACACCATGGATCTTGCCGGTTTGTCTAAACTTCACAAACTGAATAGTCTTGCGCAGGCCAAGTTGTACATCATCAATAAGCAAAACCG
>JBBRKB010000033.1:0-15809 GCA_038218385.1 Cytophagales bacterium
GTAATACCTTCCCTTAAAAGACTTAAATCCATACAAAGTAGACGCTTCAATGAGTTCTGCATTCTTTAAATCGCTTCTTCGCTGCGTGGCTATTTCATACATATCCCCTAACGATAAGGTGTCCGCTGTAATGGAATTCCAATTTATGTCTTCCAATGAAAATGGAATTGACGGATCGATAAGTATAGTTTGAGCAAGTATAGTTTTATCATTTTTAAGTTTGTTTCGGGAACGCACCAACATGAGCTCTGCATTCTTCATTTGATATTCCTGATTGTAAATATCTGACTCTGCCTTGCTTCCTAAATCTGCTTGTGCTTTGATTTGATCGTATTGGACTTTTTGGGATGATAAATTCTCTTCATCGATTTTTATAAGTTGCTTATCCAGCAAGCAGGTAAGATATTGATTGGCAACATCGCGTATGACATCTTGTGATGATCTGTGTACCTGATGAAGTTGTGCCTCATTCAGATTGTTTGCCTGCCGGTATTGGTTAACCATTTGCATCCCATTAAAAATCGGCATACTTGCACTTATTGAACCATTTACAAAGTCTACTGTACCATTAATTACTTTACCTTCATTTTGATTAAATGAATTTCCATCCGCACGATAGGCACTGGCATTCGCCTGCACACTCGGTCCTAGTTGAAGAAGTGCTGAGCTCTTGTTGATCTGCGTATACTCTAATCTGTTCTTGTCTTGATTGAGCGTGACATTATTATCAAGGCCAATTTTTACCGCTTCACGAAAGGTTAAAACCGCGTTGGTCTGGGCGCGTAAGACACCCGAAAACAAAACAAAAAGAATGATGATTATCCGTATTCTCATTTTCACATTAGTTCATTACTTCCACTACCTTTTCATCGGCTACAATAGCTCCATCGGCTACGCGTACTATCCGCTTGCCATAGCGTGCATTTTCTTCTGAATGTGTCACCTGAATAATGGTGATGCCCTCATCATTAAGTTTTTTAAAAATTTCCATAATCTGCTTGCCTTGGTCGGAATGAAGATTACCTGTTGGTTCATCAGCCAGCAATAATTTCGGTTCGCCCACAATAGCACGCGCTATGCCCACCAGTTGCTGCTGGCCTCCACTCAGTTGCTCGGGGAACAAATCTTTCTTGGCTACCATGTTAAACCGGTCAAGCATTTCTGCCACCATGCTTTTGCGCTGGCTTCCATTTACACCTTTATACAGCAAAGGGGTTTCTATGTTTTCGTAAACTGTTAATTCATCAATGAGGTGATAGGCTTGAAAAATAAAACCGATGTAGTTTTTATGCATTTCAGATTTCTGTTTCTCACGCATCTTATGCACGGGTTCATCGAAAAAGTAATACTCACCAGCCGAAGGTTCATCCAGCATGCCGATAATATTCATGAGGGAAGATTTTCCTGCGCCACTTGGCCCCATGAGGGTGAGGAATTCACCTTGCTCTACTTCAAGATTGATCCCTTTTAAAATAAATGTCCGCTGAAAACGGGAGTCTACATACTTATCAATGTCGTTGAATTTTATCATGCGCTGGAATTTTCGGAATCGGTAAAGCCAATAAATATGCCAATGCCCAATTCATGGTCACAGGCGCACTAATGTAGGCATTTCAAAAATTGAGTCGTCCGGATTTGTAAAATGGTGTCCGATTACGGATACACTCAGAGTACGACTGGATAGAGAATGACATCTACTCTTCGGTTCATCCGCATCCCTTTATAGGAATCATTTCGGTATACAGGATTGTCAAGGCCCCAATCTTTTACGGAAATTTTATGTTCTGGAATTTCACGCTGAAGCAAAAGTTGCTCGACCGCTTCACTTCGCATTTTAGACAACCATTCATTAAATTCCTTGCCCCCAATGGGATCGGTGTGGCTTATCAATTGAATCTCGTATTTCTCCAACAGGTTGGGAATGGAATCAAGCCAATGGAACAGTTCCGCACTTTGGTCATCATCTACATCGTAACTGCCTCCACCAAAAAAAATACTTTTCCTGATTTCATCCTGCACCATTTGCTGGCTATGCGCAAGATGGCCTACGTAGCAAATAATTAATACAATAAAACTCTTCTTTTTCATTAGTCTTCCCGGAAAACCATTTTGAACTGAGTTACTAAATTTACGCGCTGTATAACTATGAAGCAATGCGGTGGGGCACCATATTCAGCGCATCAAGTGTGATCCTAAAAATAACTTGAATAGATGTAACTTTTAAGTTACCTTTGATGAAATGGACAATATCAGAGAAGTCATTGTACAAACACTACTTTGAGGATTTCCTAAACAAACAACCTACTAGGGTTCAAGACAAGATTTTCAAAATAATCGAAGCCATTGAAACACTGGAGAGGGTACCCAGCAACTATTTAAAACATCTGGCGGGAACGGATGGCCTGTTTGAGGCAAGAATCAAACTGGGATCGAGTATATGGAGAGTGTTCTGCTTTTTTACTGAAGGAAAGTTGGTGATTTTATTAAATGGATTTGAAAAGAAAACTCAGAAAACACCAAAATCCGAAATTAAAAAAGCCCTCCGACTAATGAGTGATTATTATCAAGACAAAACGAAAGAACATGGAAACTAAATCATGGAAAACTATAAAAGATGATGTCTACGGAAAGAAAGGAACTCCCAGACGTGATCAACTGGAACGTGAAGTTGAAGGTTTGAAAATTGGGCTGTTACTTCGGCAGGCAAGAGAAGAAAAACATCTAACGCAACAGCAACTCGGTGACCTTGTTGACAAAAAAAGAACCTACATTTCCAGAGTAGAGAACGATGGTAGCAACTTAACGCTTAAAACACTTTACGATATTGTAGAAAAGGGACTTGGTGGCAAAATAACAATTAGTATTGACCTTTAACATACCCTAAAATGTACATGAAGCAATGCGACAATTTGCTATCTATAAATTTTTGGATGCATCAACAGACTTCATTATTTTAGAAGATATTTACCGATTGTGAACTGTACCTCTTCTATACTTAAGTATACTTAAGTGCAAATATAGTTTAACTTTACCTCTGGCAATTGCTTAAAACCTATGATCAAAAGGCTTTCATTCACACTACTCAGCTTCATTACCGTCATCACGTTCACTTCTTCTGCCCAGCGACTTGACAGTCTAAACGCTGTGCTTGACACCGCGCGTGCCGAACGAAAAGTAAAAACATTGAATGAAATGTTCAGGGCATACCTGGAATCGGATCCCGTTAAAGCCATTGGATTTTCGCGGGAGGCTCTTGAGTTGGCCATCGATATCAACGACAAAAAGGGTATTGCTGCTTCCTATAATAACTTAGGTGTTGCCTATCGCATGCAAGGTGGGCTCGACAAATCCCTTGAATATTATTTGATCGCACTAAAAATCTACGAAGAGCTGGACAATAAAGAAGGAATAGCAACTTTAAAAAACAACATTGCCAACATCTATTCCATGAAAAAAGAATATGGCCAGGCCATGCATTACATTGAAGAATCCAATAAACTTTTTATTGAACTCAATGACAAAACCAGGATCATCGGCTCCATGAACAATATGGGAAATCTGAACATGGATTTGCAGCTCTATGAAAAAGCCATGAAGAATTATTCTGAAGCCTATCAATTGAGTGAACAAAGTGGTGTAAAATTTGCCGACCCGCTGAACAATCTGGGGAATATATATTTCAAGCAAGGAAACTATCAAAAAGCCATTGAGAGTTATAACCTGGCGCTTAAAATAGAAGAAGAAGACAACAACCGTGTGGGCACTTTAAACACACTTACCAACATTGGTATTGCCTTTAGCAAAGCAGGCCAATTAAAACCCGCCCAAGAATACCTTACCAAAGCTGAAGCACTAGCCCATGAACTGGAGGCGTACACCTATATGCCGCCCATTCTGAAATACAATGCAGAACTTCTTTACCGACAAGGTAAAACCAAAGATGCGTATGAAGTTTTTAAACAATACGATTCACTGCGTGAAAAGATTTATGGTGAGGAAAGCACCATCAAAATTGCCCAAATGGAGATGGTACAGGATTTTCAAACAAAAGAAAAAGAACTGGAGATGTTAAAGAAGGAAGATGCGATCAAAACATTGCAGCTGCGTAATAGCAGGCTCTTCATTGTCCTCATCATACTTGGTGTACTTATTTTGATTGGGGTAGTAAACCTATACTTCATGAACAATCGGAAGAAATTATTTGGGAAGACTTCCCGGTAAAATTACTTCACTATACTTAAGCTCATTCCAGATTTAATCTCTTGAACCTGACCATCATACCTGAATAGTTTCGCAACACCATTTCCTTCAACTATAGTTTTATCATTTTCTTTCTTCACCAACATTCCCTCCGGAAGTCCCAGCACGTGGGTTGTGTTTACTTTTAAAAATTCTTCAATCCGCTGCTGACGCGTTTCACCACCATGGCCTGGCTGCTTGTACTCGGTGTAATGTGCGTTGATCTGAAAGGGCACAAGGTCCAATGCAGAAAAAGAAGGCGGCTGTAAAATGGGCATATCATTAGTCGTTTTTATGGTCGGGCACGCAAGGTTTGCTCCCGCGCTCCATCCCACATACGGTGTACCTGATGCTACTTTGGCCTGAACTGCTTCGATCAAATTGTGATCATACATCCGCTTAAGAAGGGCAAAGGTATTCCCACCACCCACTACCACCGCCTCAGAATCTTCCACCGCTTTTAGGGGATCTTTAAATTGGTGGATACTTCGCGCCTGATATCCCAATTTCATAAAGGCTCCTCTCACCAATTCTTCATATTCATCAAAACAAAGCGTAACAGCAGCAAAGGGAATAAACAATACGGTTTTTACATCTGCGCCAAGAAATGCGGATACATGTGATGTCGGCCATTCAAAGAAGGGTGTTCCGGGCATGGTGGAATTACTGAGTAGCAATAACCTTGTCATTTGATAAAGATTTGGCGGGCATTAATTTTTTCAATTCGGCCTAAAAGTATAGATTTGCCACCTAAAGAAAGCAACTATGTTTCATCAATATACAGGAGACGGAGTCAACATTTTTATCGCCATTGTAGCCGTTATCATAGGATTTGCGGCCGCTATGGGTTACACCGATTTTGTGAAGACGACTAAAAACGACAAAAAAGACCACTAGTCCCACTGGCTCTTTATCATCCTTTCAGGGTACTAACCCCATCTTAAGACTTACTTATTACTTATACGGAGACGTATAACTTTTCTCAAATTCATCCCAAGACTGGTCTTTGAAATGATCATCCCCAATGTATTGGGCAATCTTGTGAAATTCGTCTGCCTTTCGGTAGCCTGGTAGCGGCTGGATCATCTTAAATTCATCTGACAAAAAGACCACAGTAGGATAACTTAGTTTATTATTCATTAAAACTGCGGCCAATTCATGATAGCCTTTACTCCCATTGGCAACAAACTTAAAGGTGTGCCCAGAAAACTCAATATCACCGCGCTGCTCGGCATCAAATTTTACAGGATAAAACTTTTCATTCAATAATTTGGCAACAATAGGATCGTTGAACGTATTCTTGTCCATTACTTTACACCATCCACACCAATCGGTATAGACATCCACAAATATTTTCCTTTTCTCTGTCTTGGATTTTTCTATTGCCTCTTCAAAAGACATCCACTTCACATTGCCTCCCTCAGGTGTAGCGAAGGCGCTGGCCATCAAAAGGATTGCCCCGCCAAAAATCAGATTATAAAATAGTCGTGTCATATTTTTCACTTGATCCTATCAACAAAATTAAACCATTAATCAGTTCATGCTTTACAAAAAGACATGGTAAAGGCACATGAAACAAAAATACTACCAGAATATGGAGAAGAAATGTTCGCCTCTCCTTATAAAATAATTTTAAAACGTGAGTATACAACATAGTTATCTGTCACCGTGCTACTTGCAATGGTGTGTGCATTTAGCGAACTTTAGGCATGATCAAAAGAGTTTATATCGACACTTCAGTATTTGGGGGATACTTTGACTCAGAGTTTGATGAACCTACCAAGGAATTCTTCGGAATTTTAGCTTCTCGGAAAATTAAAATTTTGGTATCTGAAATTCTTGAGCTGGAAATTTACAAGGCTCCTAATCATATAATTTAACTCTTTGAATCCATATCGAACGTTGAAAATATTGAGCTGACAGATGAAGTTCGAGAATTGGCAGGTATATATGTAGCGGAGAAAGTTGTTGGCCCAACAAGTCTGGCAGACTGCCAACATATTGCCTTTGCAACTATCAATAAGGCTGATGTCTTGGCAAGTTGGAACTTTAAACACATTGTGAACCTTGAACGAATTAGAGGATATAACTCCATTAATTTTAGACAAGGATATCAGATGACTGAAATAAGAACACCTAAGGAAATATTTAGAGATGAAAATAGCAACTAGATCAAATACGATGATCCAACGAATGAGAGAAATTCGGGATCAAATCAGCCGTGAAATCATGAACATGTCATGGGCTGAAGAACGTGCTTATATATCCGAAGAACTAAAGAAATTGAAGGCCGAACGGAAAAAGGCTAACAGGTAATCGAGTAGTCGGCTTCACCGCTTGTAAGCGATGAGGTGCGCCTCTCACAGTTATCTGTCGGAAGGCATGACCGATTAATTTCACTCACTACGTTTGAAGAAGAACAGATTTTAACTTCACACGTTTCATACCAACGCGATATAGAACCTTATATAACCCTTCACGCACCTGTTCATAAACATGAATGGCATTGTCCAATTCTGTACAATCCTTTACAGAAGGAGGCCTTAGTTTTAGCGTACGATGGCAAATGCAAACTGGCACGGCTTTCGTAAAACCCATCCTGTGGAAAAACCTATAACCTATAAGAAAATTTCTTTGATTGCCGGAATAATGGTAGCGATCATTGTGGCCATACTCCTCTGGATAAGTCAAAACCAATCGCCCGAGACATTTGGCTCCATTCCTTTCAAAAACTTCTTCAGCTATTTCCCTGATGTGCAAAAGCCTTTCAAGGCCATCTTCACCTCTCTACTTTAATCTTCAGTGGATTCCCGATAAGAATAATAATGCATGACATGCTCTATGGCTTTTCGAATGGCGGTGTTTACAGGATACAGGGTTTTGCCTAGCTCCGGATCAAGCGCCAGCAATTGCATATAATATTTTGCCATGATGGGTACAGTGCGGTCGCCCACTTGAATAAGAACAGCTGCTTGCTGATAAGGAGTGGCTTGCTCTGTTTTAATAATGCTACAGGTAATCAACTCCGCTTGGTTCAGCCGGTTGATCCGGGCGGAATATCCAAACAAACGACAGATCATACCTCGGTAGGTATAATTTTTACACATTCCCATTGATCGTGTTTTATCAAGCAACGCACAAAGACTATCGCCTTCGTCAATCACGTGTGCATATAATTCAGGGGTATAACCTTCCGTTTTAAAAAGGTTATAAGCGAGGGGAAGAAATTCCAAAACAGTAGCCTCTATATCGGGTTTGGTGCAGCATTTGCCACAACCTGATGCACACGACAGCCCCGACCAATTTTTAAAAGCCGAAACTTCTACATCAAGGGATTGGAAAATTTCTTCCACTGACTTCACTGTGTCCGTCAGCGTCATACGTGAGATTGGATTAGCACGCAATTAACATCCAAAATACCCCACTTGATACTGTCGGATCAATAAATAGTTTTTTACCTAACCAACCTGATAATCCTCGCCTTATTTTTAAGGGACAGACATCGTTACCTGTTGCCCTTTGGCGGTTGTGATGCGCACGTAAGCCTCCTTGCTGATACCTACCTGAATTTCGGTGACATTTGCTTCGGGATTCTTAAAATCCATATTGATGTACATCTCACGGTTAACCGAGATCGGCATAACACTTCGTTCTTCCATAAACGTCATGATCTTCCCATAACTTGTAGAAAGATCGAACCAGCTCCCATCATGGACATACGCCACACAGTAAAAGGGATCAGTGCGCTTCAGTTGGAACTTACCAACATATTGTTCTGGTATTTCCGCAATGGGCAGGGCAATCTCCAAATTAAATTCGTGTTCAGGATTGCCGTTGAAATCATGATAGTTCCAGTAGACCGGGCCTGTGATTTCAAGGTCGTTCAATACCGCATCACGGTGAAGTTCGCGTGCCATTATGCCAACAAACCTTCCCAGTTCGCTGATTTTGCTGCGGGTGTTGAAATAAATAAAATTGATTGGTTTGACTTCTTTTGCTTTCATAGGGGTTTGATTTTGTTTCGCATACAAAACAAACCCCACCCCCTGACAACCCTATGTCACCAGTAAAATCGACTTGTTAAAATAATTGGTTTTTTTTGAAGGCTAAATTCTCTCCCGCTCAGTAATGCCGTAATACTCAGCAATTTCTTCTGCCAATTCTGTAAGGAGTTCTTTCAAAGAATCGGGCTGCTCTACCTGGATGTGACGGCCATAGGTGAGCAGCCATCGAGCAATAAAATAGGGACGACTCACCAGGAATGTCATGCGCACCTTATCGCCCATGTCCTCTTCAAGGGCAAAACCAAACTGGTGCTTTTGTGAACCTATGTATTTCGCTACGTCTTTATCGAACAACACAGTCATCTTTTCCACTTCTCGGTTATGATGCATGATCGTGCTTAGATATTCTTTTAAGTTGAGCAAATCGTGTTGGTCAAAGCGAATACGGGTTGTCTTTAATGACTTTATGCGATCCACTCTAAAATCACGATAATCTTTTCGCAACTGGCACCACGCAATTAAATGCCAGCTTCCGGAATAATAAAAAAGTCCGATGGGCTCGATCAAACGAGTAGTGTCTTGCTCACTGTAGCTCGCACAATACTGCATCTCAATCACATTCTTTTCAGAAACTGATAATTGCAATTCATTTAAATAACGATTTGGAAATTCTTCATTTACCTGGTCGCGGCCACCTGACACTTCAATATTGGAATACAGGTTTTCCAACAGATCTTTTTCATCATCACTTAACACGGCCTTAATTTTAAACAAGGCAGAGTCGAAAGATTTCTGAACAGATTTGTCGGTCATCTTCTCTACCAGTTTTCCCGCCAGCAAAAGTGAACTTGCTTCTTCTCGTGTGAACATGACAGGAGGCAACGAATATCCATCGACAATAAAATATCCCTTACCAGCTTCCGAGCCAATCGGCACACCTGCTTCCATCAACGCTTTAACGTCACGGTATACAGTTCGTAAACTCATCTCATAGCGATCGGCAATTTCTTCTGCCTTCACTACTCTCTTACTTTGTAGGTGAATAAGTATTGCCGTTAAGCGATCGATCCGGTTCATATATTCAATAAAAAAAAATTACCAACATGACGAGTGTTGAAACATTAAAAAAATAATGGCTATTGCAACGAATGTCCATTTCTTTTAATTAACTTCATAGGCAAACAAGGAAGCATCGGCTTTCAATATTTGCAAGTCTAAATCTACCAAAAAGTATCCATGCGAATAAGCTTGTCGGCTTATTCCTTTTTAGTATTTGTTGTACAGTAACCCTCAACAACGATGAACGTACTTATGCTTGGTTGGGAATTTCCACCCCTTGTAAATGGTGGACTTGGTGTGGCTACCTATGGCATTGTTAAAGCCTTGCGATCACTCGTTGATATCAAACTTATCATCCCCTCTTTCGACCCTGCCGCTATTGTAGATAAGGTGAACATCATAGGGATAAACAACCTTGACCGAAAATATTTAATGAAAAATTCAAGCCTTCATCTTGATCAACTTTTGCACGATGTACAACGCATACCTCTATCCATAAGCCCTTACCATTACATCAATCAGTTAGTGGATACAAAATCAACATTTGAAACTACTGAAGCGCTACGCACAAAGGAGACCATGGAGCGCATTCGAACTCTATTTCCGCCCCATGACATGTATGGTGTAGACGTGATGCGCAAGACCTCTTTATTTGCCGCACTCGCAAATGAATTGGCCAACCCCGTTGACTACGACATCATTCACGCACATGACTGGGTAACATTTTCTGCAGGAATAAAAATAAAAGAACGAACAGGCAAACCTTTGGTACTGCACGTACACGCATTGGAAACGGATCGTGCAGGAGCATCAACACGCAATGCAATCTACCAGTTGGAGAAAGATGCGTTGGATCAGGCAGACAGAATTCTTGCCGTAAGCCATTTCACAAAAGAACAATTACTTCAACATTATCATCAAGATCCACAGAAGATCTCCGTCGTGCACAATGGCATTGATCCCGTTTCGTTCGAAAGAAAATCGCATATCTTAAAGGACAAGTACGTTGTATTCCTGGGAAGGATCACCCATCAAAAAGGTCCGGAGTTTCTTTTGGAAACTGCGGAAAAAGTAACACGTGTATATCCCCGCGTAAAATTTGTTGTAGCGGGCACAGGCGATCAGTTCGCTCATTTGCTAGAAACAACAGCGTATAAAAAAATGGGCAACAAATTTATCTTCACAGGATTTCTTACAAAAGAAAAAGTGGATGAGTTACTCGCTATGGCCGATGTCTATTTTATGCCTTCCGTTTCAGAACCCTTTGGCCTCACAGCATTGGAAGCTGCACAACACGGTGTGCCCGGTGTGCTATCAAAAGCATCGGGTGCAAGTGAAGTGCTGTCAGGATCATTGCAAGCTGACTTTTGGGACACATCCAAATATGCCAATTACATCTATGCCTTGTTGAAATATGATGTGCTTCACAAAGAGGTATCCAGACAAGCAAGCAGAGAATTAGAAGGCCTTACCTGGGAGCACACAGCTAAAAAAATATTGGACGTCTACTCAGCAATTAATGCGAAAGCTATAAAAAACTAACCCCTCCAAAAAATGCCAGCACTATGTTTTTATTTTCAAGTTCATCAACCCTTTCGACTGAAGCCTTATGATTGTTTCAAGATTGGCGAAGATCATCAATATGAAGATGTCATTACCAACAGGATACTTCTTGACCGCATTTCAGAAAAATGTTACCTGCCTGCCAACGAGCTCATGTTGAAATTAATCCACCAAACGAAAGGGAAGTTTAAAGTAGCGTACGCTATTTCAGGTACTGCCATAGAACAGTTTGAATGTTACCGGCCCGATGTACTCAAATCGTTTAGAAAACTTGCGGATACAGGATGTGTGGAATTTATTTCTGAAACCTATCATCACTCCCTCAGTTTTTTGTATTCAAAAGAAGAATTTATAAGGCAGGTGGGGAAACACAAAGAAAAAATAGAATACCATTTCAATCAGACTCCTCGTGTGTTTCGAAATACTGAATTGATTTATAATAATGAGTTGGCTCAGTTTGTAGATCACATGGGATTCAAAGGAATTATTTGTGAAGGCCTCGACCACATACTAGGAAACAGAAGTCCAAATTTCTTGTATCATGCACCACACAGTAAAAAATTCGCCTGCTTGCTAAAAAATTATAAACTCTCAGACGACATTGCTTTTCGGTTTTCGGATAAAGACTGGAGTGAGTGGCCACTCACCGCGCCAAAGTTTGCCAACTGGGCTCATCAAGTGACGGGCCACGGTGATAGTATTAACTTGTTTATGGACTATGAAACCTTTGGTGAGCATCAGTGGCGCGAAACAGGAATCTTTGATTTTATGCAACACTTGCCGGAGTATGTTCTTCAACATCCCGATTTTTCATTCATGACGCCATCGGAAGTAATTGATTCATTCTCCATTCGTGATGAATACGATGTGCACCATTTTAGTTCGTGGGCCGATCTCGAGCGTGATCTTTCAGCATGGCTGGGCAATAGCCTTCAGCACGATGCTATGGAACGGGTATACAAACTTGAGCAAGCAGTCAAAGCAAAAAATCATGAAGGTCTATTGGACACATGGGCCAAGTTGCTCACCTCAGATCACTTTTACTATATGTGTACAAAGCACTGGCAAGATGGTGATGTCCATAAATATTTTAGCCACTATCATACTCCCTACGATGCCTACATTAACATGATGAATGTACTCACCGACCTGGAATATGTTTTGGAATCGTGGGTGTATCCTGAAGAACATACCGGGAATGCAATACCTGATTATCACCGTGATCATAAGCAAAAAGCTGCGATCGGTATCTAACACTTTTAAACATTTGGTAAGAGGGCAGCTAACATAGTACCTTGCGTGCTAGCTGATAGCCCTATGATTCCACAAGCGAAAATCTTACGCGTCTTCCAACTGATTGGCCTTCTGAAAGGAGGTGGACGAACGGTCTCACAAATTGCCAAACTTCAAAAGACAACTGTCAGGACGGTCTACAGGTATTTTAAATTATTGGAAGAGATCGGCTTCATCATCGAACAAGATTTTAATGGCCGATACTTCGTACACCGTGATGAAGATGAAAGTCCTGATGATCGCTTTACCTTGGAGGAAATAAATTATCTACAGAAACTAATTCAAAAAAATAAGACCAGTAATTCCCATGAAAGCCTGTTGAATAAATTGGCGCTACATTCAGAGGCACATAATTTACCAGAACAATTTTTAAAACTTCGTATCGCCCGAATCTTCAGAACGTTGAACGAAGCCATTGAAAACAATAGACAAGTATTACTTAAAGATTATCACTCTGCCAACAGCCAGGATGTAAAGGATCGCGTGGTAGAACCCTTTCAATTCGGAAATGGATATCAATCCGTTCAGGCACTTGATGTGAAAGACAAGCAATGCAAGTTCTTCAAACTGGAGCGCATGGGTGAGGTTGTGATCACGGAAAAACCCTTCCGCTATAAAAAGCTGCACGAGAAAACAAACACCGATGTCTTTGGCATCAGCGGCAAGAAAGAAATCTGGGTTTCAGTAAAACTCAGTTTGCGGGCCTATGTTCTTTTGCGTGAAGAATATCCCCTCACCATGAAGTATATAGAAAAAGAAGGAAGTAGTGATGCCCGAACTTATATTTTCAATGGCCCTGTGCTAAACTTAAAAGGGATTGGCCGATTCGTCTTAGGCTTGTTAGATGAAATCACCCTTGTGCATCCTCCGGAATTTAAAGCCTACATCAAGGAAAAATACAATCAACAAAAATTGATTTAACATTTCTTGTCCATCTCACCACGAAATTTCGGCAATCATTTCAAAAAAATTAATTGCACCTCATGCTCAAGGTTCAATGGCACCAAAGGTTATTGTAAGTCAATTACCTTACTTACCGATAAAGAAAGATAGTCGGAAAATCCACCCTGTGCCTTGAAGGAGACACCACCATACCATTGCCTGCCCATGTGTATTTCGAGGGTATAATATTGGGATAATTTATTCTTGAACGCGGATCTGGCGGCACTACATAATACGCCAACTGTTGGCCAAAAAGTAATCGTCCATAAAAAAAATAATGTTGTGCACTGAGCGCAGCCAACAAAGAATTATAGGTAACACCTTGCCTCTCTTCCAACACATCATAGATGGGATCATACGCCAGATCGGCTCCAACACCAATTCCATTCACACGCGTGAGTTGCTTTACCAGTCCTACATGTATGCCCGTAACCAATCGCTTTGTATCATCCTTGAGGTGACGGCCAGCACCAACTCGCATGATTAACTTCAGCGGATGTGTGGTAAGTTTTTCTTTACTTCTGGGTTGTAACTCTATCATCAGAAGCAATTTCTTGCGCGAAAGATCCGACTGATACCATCATTACACAAAAACATAGAAGCGTTTTCAGAACTATCCGTACTTCGTGAAACTTTTTCTCCATCAACACCATATCAGGCAAATATCTTATATGCACATAAATTTCGTCCCCACCTTTGCAGAAGTGATCGATTATAAATTTCATCAGGATTATTGACGAATGTCCAGGCTGATCCAAAATTAATTGGATTAATAATGACTAACACAAATATCCCTGTGAGAAATCCTGATTAGAACTTAATGAGAAAAGAAATTTATACCACAGCAAACATGGATAGAATTTCTGCGCGAGGGTGGCGAAACGGACGTCTTGCGGATTTTCGAAAACGTTAGTCCTTCTCTCGCTTGATCTTCACCTTGGCCATTGGCCCTACGGAGATAGGTACTTTTTCAGTTTCAATGTTGGCCGCTTCAAGGCCATAAAGTTCGCCAGTAGAGATACTGAATTTTTTGATGATACGATATCCTTGTATAACCAATCGTTCGAAAGTGGAAATCTCACTATCCGTTGAGGCCCATGAGTTCAACAAAATAAATTTAAAATCGGAAATCATGCTGTACTTATGAAGCGATTCATACGGGCTAATCAAATCAATCTCACCGTTGTCGGCCATCTCATGTATAATCTTTCCGAACATCAAGTTGACACGATGTGGTGTTTTAAATCCTAACCGAAGGCGAACGAAAAAACATTTCTTCGGGATGATGGTCTCCACACTATACCGTGAGGTGAAGGGTGAATCGACCGTATCCACATGCAAGAACCAAAAGACATCGGCACGTTTGGGGCGCTTTTTAAAAATAGAATAGATAATATTCGAATCAATGTAACGCTCAGAATCAGCCACAGCAAGGTATACGAGGTTGGTGGCCTCCTTGGGGACCGTCAAGTCTGATTGTAAATCCTGAATCATGCCGACATAATGTTTTAAATCGACAAACTCTGTGTGCCGATCTCGCAGCGATCGTGCACGCAACAACACAAACATCATGAGGAAGAAAAAGGATGCAATCACAAAGGTGAACCATCCACCATGTTGAAACTTGCTTAAGTTAGACACCAAAAACATGCCTTCAATGGAAAAGAAGACAATCCCCAACGCCGCTGATCGTAATCTTGATTTTTTTGAAACGCTAAAGTAAAACACCAGCAAAGAGGTTGTCATCAACATATCAAAGGTGATGGCCAAACCATATGCACCTTCCATTTTAGATGAATCACGGAAATAGAGTACCACGAGAATACAACCAAACATTAATATCCAATTGATGGATGGAATGTAGATCTGCCCCTTCACCTGACTGGGGTAACGCACCCGCGTGGCTGGCCAGAGCTTTAACTTCATCGCTTCATTGACGAGCGTAAAAGCTCCGGAAATCAGCGCCTGACTCGCGATGATGGCAGCCATTGTGGCAATGCCAATTCCGAAGACGAGAAACCAACTGGGCATGATGGCGAAAAAGGGAATTCTTCCATCCAACGTTGTGCCTACATGTTCCAGGAGCCATGCCCCTTGCCCAAAATAATTAAGTAGCAAGGCTATCTTAACGAAAGTCCATCCCACCCGAATGTTTTGTTTTCCGCAGTGCCCAAGATCGGAATACAGCGCTTCTGCTCCGGTGGTACAAAGAAAGACCGCACCTAGAATCCAGAACCCACCCGGGTATTGTGTCAGTAAATTAAAAGCGTAGGCAGGATTGAACGCACGCAACACAGAGTAGTTGTCGGAGATATGTACACCACCAATAATGGCAATGGTGGTGAACCAAATTAACATAATGGGTCCAAATGTTTTTCCTACCACACTGCTGCCGAACTGCTGAAAGAAAAACAACGCAACCAGAATGATAATAACGATAGTTATAACCGTATTCTCCGTAATGGTAGGAGTTAATACTTTAAGTCCTTCTATGGCAGAAGTAACCGATATGGCCGGCGTGATGAATCCATCGGAGATCAATGTAGCACATCCTATGATGGCCGGATAGATTACCCATTTGGCTTTGTATCTTCTTACCAATGCATACAAGGCGAAAATTCCACCCTCACCCTTATTGTCTGCATTGAGTGCCAGGTACACGTACTTTACAGAGGTGATGAGCGTGAGTGTCCAGAAAACACATGAGAG
>JBBRKB010000034.1:0-15777 GCA_038218385.1 Cytophagales bacterium
GCATGCTTGACAGCGTGGATGACAGAACCCGCTGCCAGGAAGAGTCCAGCTTTAAAAAATGCGTGTGTAAATAAATGTAGGATACCACTTTCCTTTACGCCTGTGCCGAGTGCCAGCACCATAAAACCAAGTTGTGATACAGTTGAAAATGCCAATATTTTTTTAATGTCGTATTGAACCAGTGCGGCCAGTGCGCCAACAACGGATGTTGTCAGTCCAACAATGACAACCACATCCAATGCTTCGGGAGAAAATAAAAACAAGATACGCGCAAGAAGAAACACACCCGCAGCAACCATAGTGGCCGCGTGTATAAGTGCCGACACAGGTGTAGGCCCTGTCATAGCATCGGGCAACCATGTCAACAACGGAAACTGTGCAGACTTGCCAATGACGCCCCCAAACAAACATAGAGCAGCGGCAGTTTGCCAATAAAATTCATTTTGATTTTGAAGAAAAAATAATTGAAAGGTATTCGTCTGACTCCATACGATCATGATACCAATAAGAAACGCCACATCACCGATGCGATTCATAAGAAATGCTTTCTTAGCTGCGGATGCTGCCGATGGTTTTTCGGTGTAATGACCAATTAACATATAGGAAGAGAAGCCCACCAATTCCCAAAAAATAAAAAGTAACAAAAGATTATCGGCAAGCACCACACCCATCATGGCGAAAGTGAAAAAGCCGAGCATGAGAAAATATCTTTTGAGGGCGCGGTCGCCCGCCATGTAGCCAGTAGAAAATAAATGAACCAGAAACGAAACAAATGAAACCACAAATACCATAAGTATGGTAAGGTTATCAATCTGAATGCCTGCTGAAATAGGATAGCCCGCCAATCGAAACCAGGGTATGGAAAACAAATACGTCTGTGTATCCCAACCCACATAGAGAAGTATGACGGCAGAAACAAGGCCGAGTAAAATACAAAGTGGCGCAGTTAATGAAACCAACCATACATACCGTGACGGAATGATAGCGGCAACCAGAGCGGATAGAAGTGGTGCCAACAAGGAGACTAATGCAAAAGCCTCCATCCATGAGCCGATATGTAAATTAACCGTTTGCACGCTAGTCTTTCAATGTGTTGATATCATCCGGAACCGAGGATTTATAAAATTGATAAACGTTGAGAATGATGGCCAGACCAACAGCTGCCTCACACACAGCAATGACGATAACAAAGAGGGAAAAGATTTGTCCATCCATGTGAGTGATATGATGTGTATTGAATGCCACAAGATTTAAATTGGATGCGTTGAGCATAAGTTCAATGCCCAATAAAATCATAATGGCATTGCGTTTTACCACCACCACCATCAGACCCATAACAAATAAGGTCGCACCCAGAAAAAGTATGTGTTGAATCGGAATCATGCGTCATTTTTTTTTGATGTTGTTGCTGTCACCACCGCGGCTATCAAGGCAACCAAAAGCAATAGGCCCGCAATTTCAAACGCCAATACATAATCACTCATGATCGTAACGCCAACTTGCTTTATCGCAGCATCGCCCGTCATAAATTTTCCTGACGACTGAAAAGAATGTTGCTTAAGAAGGGTGATCAGAATAAATAACATAGGTAAGCCTGCAAGCATCCCTGCCAACCATTTATTGTTTTTCACCATCATGGCCTTGCCATCAATTTTTGATGTGAGCATGATACCAAAAATAATGAGCGTCAAAACACCCCCTGCATATACAAGAATTTGGGTCACGCCCACAAACTCAGCATGCATCAATACGAATAATGCAGCAACGGCGAGCAGGCACATTAAAAGAAGAAGTGCAGCGTGAAATACATTACGTATAAAAAGTATGGCCAATGCAGACAGCAAGGCTACGCTACCAAAAAAATAAAACAGGATAAGGACACCGCTCATGATTGTGAGGACGGGGGTTTTATTCGTGGTTTAAAAACAGGCTTACCCGGTTTCACAATAGGTGCATCACTAGAGACTGTTGGGCTTTCTATTTTTGGAGCAGACACCACAGGTTGTGCTTTACTTTTTTGGAGGGCTTCGTATTCTGATTTTCTCAACGCAATTTCATCGTCAGTCATTTCCGCGAAAACATAATTATGTTCACGAATATCAAAAACACTAAAGTCATATACCTTCGTCATGGTGAGGCATTCTGTAGGGCACACGGTAGTGCAAAGTCCACAGAAGCAACATTTGCCCATATCAATATCAAACTTGGCCGCATAGATACGCTTCGGAGTTCCATCCGATGTTTTTCCAATTTCTTCTGTCGCCTTGATCGGCTCAATGGTGATACAATCCACCGGACAAACTTTTGCACATTTATCACAGACAATGCAATCATCAATTTCATTGTGCAAGCGATACCGACCTGTATCCGGAACGGGTAACAGTTGATGTGGATATTGAATAGTGGCTATACCTTCACGGTCATCAAAGTAGGTTGGGTCTTGAATGGCCAAAGGTTTCTGACTTTTCCTTGATTTCAAAAGGTGCTTCCCTGTAAGTGCCAGTCCTTCGTATAAAGAACGGATGGTTACAATGATGTTTCTCCAATAGGGGTGTGAAAGCGCTTTCATGACGAAACAAAATTAGCGCATATTGAAACAGATAAAAATGCTGAGGGATTTATTTAACGGACTAATTCACCCTGTGGCCGATCATGCCTTCAAAAGGTTAAGAAGCCTTTGGGATGGTGAACCAAAATGTGCTGCCTTTATCTTCGGTGCTTTCAACCCAAATGCGACCGTTATTCTTTTCTACAAATTCTTTACAAAGAATAAGTCCGAGACCTGTGCCCTTTTCATTGGCCGTGCCCCTTGTTGTATACGGGGCGGTTTTATCAAAAAGAATTTGCATGACCTCACGTTTAATACCTACCCCAGTATCATGAACTGATATCACCCATTCGGTGGGTTGCTCTTCTCCGTTGATCGTGACAGCACCTCCATCATTTGTAAACTTGATAGCGTTGGTCATAAGGTTACGGATCACCAGGTTAATGGTATTGGAGTCTGCCATCCCGAAGGCGTTTTCAGGAACGTTATTGTTGAGCATGATGTGCTTGGTCTGAAGGGACGTAAGCAATTCAACATTTTCATCAACAATTTTCTTGATGTTGATTTTCGCTGGCTGTAGCCTAAGCTTATCCATCTGAAGCAATGTCCAGTCAAGGAGATTGTTAAGAAGCGTACGTGTATGGTTGAACCGGATCCTTAACTCTGCTGTCTGCTCACTGAACTCCTCTTGCGACAAGCCCCCTTTCGACATGATGTCGAGAATACCCGACAGCGCATTGATGGGTGAGCGAAGATCATGTGATATAATTGAGAAGAATTTATCTTTCACCTGGTTCAAGCGTTCCAATTCTTCGCTCTTGCGTTCAGTCTCTTCCTGATGTTCTATTAGCAATTTGTTGATTTGCTTTCTGCGTTGACCGCTTCGGTATACCGTTATTAAAAGGATAAGGCTTAAGGCAAAAATCACAGCGAATATGTTGCGCAAAAACTCCTCACGTTTTAACATATCTGATTGCCGGGCATCTTTCTGGTTTAATGCAGCGATCTGAAGGTCTTTGGATTCCGATTCAAACCGATACTGGTTGCGATATAATTTCTGTAGCATCTCCTGACTGAAGAGACTGTCTTCAAGAATTTTATACTGTTTAAAATAGCCCAATGATTTTTTATAATCACCTTGTTGAATGGCAATTTCATGAAGGCTTTTGTAGCAGTCAATCTCCAATACCTTTGCATTCAATTCACGAGCTTTTGTTAAACTTTGTTGAGTCAAGTCGAGCGCTTTATCATATTTGTTTTGCTTCAGCAACACTTTGCCTCTTCCAAAGTCCACCTCGGCAATCCTGAACATGTTATTGGTTTGTTTATTCTCGGCATAGGTAGAATCATAATACGCCATCGACTTTTCAAAGTCACTTTTTGCCAAGTATACTTTTGCCATCTTGGTGTAGATGGAGGGAAGAAGAATTTTCAGGTTTTGTTTTCGTGCCAGAGACAACGATATGTTTAGCGCGGCAAGGGCACTATCGTATTGACCTTTACGAAGGTTGATATCACCTATTTCATCAAAGTAAAAGGGCTCGCCCGGTGCATCTTTTATGGAGGTGCTAATTTTTCTTGATAATTTCAAATGCTCAACCGCAGGTTCATACTGCCCCAATTCTTTGAAGACCCTTCCTACATTATGCAAAGCAATGGCCATGCGCAATGAGTCGTTTATTTTTTTTCCAATAGCGTATGATGATGTGAAATAAAAATACGCCTCATCGTATTTACCAATGTCGTAGTAATCATTCCCTAAATTATTATGACTGGTAACAAGCAACAGGCTATCTTTTGCGAGCAAACTATTTTGAATGGATAGGTTGTCGTATTTGAGCGCAGAACTAAAGTCACCAGACAAAGAATAAAAGTAGGCGAGATTGCTGTACGCTCGTGCCTTTGGCTTTGGTTTATCAAGTTTTTCGGCCAAGTCAATCGCTTGTTTGGCGTAATCAAAGCATTTAGCAAAATCTTCGAACTGATAGATTTCAGAAAGTTTGATCAAGGTTTCAATTCGTGAGGTATCACTCACAGTGCCCGTCAAGACCTGTTCCAGGCTATCCTTTTTAAGGGACTGGCCAACACCATCAACTTTTATTTGCACCAGGGCAAAGCATATCAAAAGACCAATTGTTCTTATTCTCATCACAGAATAATTATTTTCCACAAACCACATAATATAACCAATAGCAATGCAAATGGTGTTAAATATTTCCAGCTTAAGCTCATTAATTGATCTACTCTTAGCCGAGGATAAGTCCAGCGAATCCACATTTGCAAAGCAACAAAAAATAATGACTTACTCATTAGCCAAAAAATACCCCAGACGGAAGAAGCTATACTTCCTGGCTCACCACTTGTCCATAATCCCAGGTTAATCATTCCAACATTTGGAAAAGGTGTGCTCCAGCTACCAAAAAACAAAACTGCCCCTAATATACTGACTAAAAGCATCATTCCATACTCGCCCAGCATTATTACTGCCCATCGAAAGCCCGTGTACTCAGTTTGAAAACCCGTTACCAGTTCCGACTCGGCCATGGGCAAGTCAAAGGGAGCGCGGTTTGATTCTGCCAAGGAAGCAATAAAGAAGACGATCCAGGCAAAAAACAAAGCAGGCATTTTAAAAATATTCCAGTTGAAGACCCCACCCCAATGGCTAACCTCCCAGTAGGGTATACCGAGGAAATAACTGGCTTCCAACGAATGGCTTGATTGCTGAATAGATATTTGTTGAAGGTTAAGGGTCTCACACACCATGCATACACAGGCCACCGACAATCCTAGGGGAACTTCATACGAAACGATTTGGGCTGCAGATCGGAAGGTGCCGAGCATACTGTATTTGTTATTGGAGCTCCAACCCGCTATCACAATACCCATCACATCCAAGGAGACAAGGGCAAGCAATAAAAATATACCGGATGCGGCAGAGGCTCCCTGCCATTCGGGCGATAAGGGTAAAACAGAAAATCCTACAAAAACAAAAACGAAGATGATGATGGGCGCTATCTTGAACAGAAATTTATCTGCACGCTCAGGAACAATGTCTTCCTTTTGAATTAACTTAAGTAGATCGGCAATGGATTGTGCGATACCATAATACCCAACTTCCATAGGGCCTAACCGATCTTGAATGAATGCAGACAACTTACGCTCTGCATAAATAGCAAGGATGGTGTAAACTAAAATGAACGGTAAAAAAAATAGCAGGGTACTCACCTATATCTGTTATCGAAATTTAAAAATGCGAATTTAAGGCCGCAAAATGCAAAAACTTCGATAAAACATTGTCTAATAGGGTTAAACAATTCTGAAGAGAAAATTTATACGTTATCGGAAAGTCGCGAAATAACAACCTCGCGCGCCTCCCTGTGTTCACAGTATTTACATACAAGATGTTTCAATAATAATCCATGATCGGATTCGGTGGGTTGTTTTTCAATCTCCTCCTTATCTACTTTGAGAGTAAAATATCCACATTCAGGACATTCTTCTGCATGCTGATAACTAAAATACTTTTCTACTTTCTTATAGCCTGTCTTCTCGTCAACCCACACATCGTAGTCGATGGAGTGGACTGCTTCTTCTACAATCTGGCTTGCTTCAAGGTGAGCATCTTCTTCATCTTCATTCAGCTTGCGCATAGCATTGCCCGCTGGTGAAATGCGTGGTCGTGCCCGAAGCTTTCGCAGGCGCTTCTCAACACTCTTGGGATAATAAATCCGCACCATGCCAAAAAATATAAAATACGAAATGATGGCAAAGCTGGTGGTGATAAACATGCGGACATAAAACCAGAGCATGGATTTCTCCGTCATGGCAGCAGTGCCGATGGAATTTACAAACAGAGCAACGGCTATGATTAACGCAATAAGTGAGTACCAGAAATATTTAATCTCATGGAGGTTCACATAATCATACTTGTCTTTGTTGTCCTTTATCCGCGAGACCTGAAGCTCATAATATAAAAAGATGCCGATGCCAAGGCCGATAAATCCGTATGCACCAAAACGCATCATGCGATCCCATAAATCAAAGAAGGAGGCAGAGTTTTCCATACACGTAGTAGGTTAAGGTCATACTAATATATCATATTTAATTCATATTTCTATTGTCTCCCGATCCCACAATGTTTTCAGCCTTCCTTAACATTTGTAATATTGTGCTATCTAACCAACAAATTATGGAATATAACTTATTGAAAGGTAAGCGCGGAATCATTTTTGGCGCACTGGACGAAAACTCCATCGCGTGGAAAACGGCGTTGAAAATCAAAGAAGAAGGTGGATCTTTCACCCTTACAAACGCACCCATTGCTATGCGCATGGGCAAGATCAACGAACTCGCCAAGCAGTGCAATGCGGAAGTGATACCAGCAGATGCTACCTCCGAAACCGATCTGGAAAACCTTTTCACAAAATCTATGGAGGTATTGGGTGGCAAGCTCGATTTCGTTTTGCATTCTATCGGCATGAGCCCCAATGTGAGAAAAAACAAAACCTATGGCGACCTTAACTACGATTGGTTTCTAAAAACCCTTGACATCTCGGGCATTTCATTCCATAAAGTACTTCAAACGGCAGAGAAGACTGACGCCATGAATGAATGGGGTTCCGTCCTGGCGCTTTCATACATTGCCTCACAGCGCACGTTCCCCGACTACTCTGATATGGCCCAGGCGAAAGCAGTGCTTGAATCTATTGCCCGAAGTTATGGTGGACGTTTTGCGAAATTGAAGAATGTACGCGTGAATACCATTTCACAATCACCAACCAAAACAACTGCCGGCGCAGGCATATCAGGCTTCGATGTGTTCTATGATTATGCGCAGATGATGTCGCCACTTGGCAACGCCTCAGCTGAAGATTGCGCAAACTATATTGTGGTCATGTTCTCTGATCTCACCCGCATGGTGACGATGCAAAACCTGATGCATGATGGTGGCTTCTCCACCTCGGGCATTACACAAGATTTGGTTGAGCGGTTAACAAAATAAACTTTCATTCGAATTAACATCCCGCGGTAAAATTCATGGTAGCATTTCCTACTTGTAAAATAAACCTGGGGCTAAACATTATCCGCAAGCGTGAAGACCGTTATCACGAATTGGAAACATGTTTTTATCCGGTACCTTTTACCGATATTTTGGAGATCATTCCATCCGATGTTTTAACTTTTACCAGTACTGGCAATGCTATCCCGGGAAACACACACGACAACCTTTGCCTGAAAGCTTACGATTTGCTTCAAAAGGAATTTAACATAGGTGATGTACACATTCATCTTCATAAAATTATTCCTACGGGCGCAGGGTTAGGTGGAGGCTCTTCTGATGCAGCCTCCACCTTATTACTATTAAATTCAATTTTTGATTTAACCCTTTCAGAAAATGAATTGGCTGCATTCGCTTCGCAGCTGGGGAGCGATTGTACTTTCTTTATTTACGAACAGGCTATGTTGGGAACGGGCCGTGGGGAAATATTGCGTCCACTGCCCGTTAGCTTAGCCGGAAAATATCTAGTGCTTGTACATCCTAATATACATGTATCAACGGCGGAGGCATTTGCAGATATTATACCTCAGCAACCCTCTTCACCATTATCCACATTACTATTGGATAATCCATTGCATGAATGGCGAAATGTTGTCATGAATGATTTTGAAGTTTCAATTTTCAAAAAGCATCCTGCTATTCAATCCATAAAAGATTCCTTGTATGAAGCCGGTGCCCTTTACGCCAGCATGAGCGGATCAGGATCAACTGTGTATGGAATATTCAATGAAGAAATTGACGTACGAAAACAATTGCCCGCTGTTCTGTGGAGTGGCTATCTGTAGCTTGATGATCTGGGTTTTATCCTCGTCCCTTGTACCTCTGCCTTCATCCCAAAAAAGCCTCACCCTAAATCCCTCTCCAAAAGAGAGGGACTTTAGTTCGTGCAAATATTTTAGACTTGTCCTTCCTACATATCAATCTACCTCAACTCTTTCACCTCGTCCTTCGTACTTCTGCCTCCGTACCTCTTTATTAGCGGATATGAAATTACAGCACTCAAAATAATCATGCTGCCGATGTAGAAGTTCATGCTCATTTTTTCTTTCTCTTTAAAAAGCATTACCGCCATGATCATTCCGTAAAGCGGCTCCAGGTTGATGGTGAGTTGGATAAAAAACACTGAGATTCTTTTCATTAACTCCGTCATCACCGTGAATGCATACACAGTACATACAAAGGCCAAGATGCTGATGTAAAGCCAATCCGTTGCGCTGGGCGAAAGAGAAAGTGTACCGTTGTCGGCCCATCCCCATGCGTACACAGGAAAGAATGCAGCGGTAGCAAGGCACGCACCCGTCATTTCATAGAATGTAATGGTAGCTGCTGGCACCCGGGCTATCATTTTTGAATTGATAACCGAAAATAAAGCAGCGCCAAATCCTGCCGCAACACCCAACAAAAAGCCAAGCTTGTATTGAAAATCAACGCTGAAGATAATGGCAATGCCCACGAGCACAAAGCCACCCAGCAATACTTCTATTGGTTTTACTTTTTTGCCCGATGAAAGCGGCTCAAGTATTGACGTCCATAAAGATGCCGTTGCCAAACCCACCAAACTCACAGATACATTCGATACACGTGCCGAACCAAAAAATGTGATCCAATGAATACTCACAATGCAGCCCGTTAACAACAAACGAAAAATTTCCACCGGCGGAATTTTAAGTGGCGCGCGCGTGTAAAAGATAAAGACCAACATACCAACAGCGGCCAGCAAGCAGCGATAAAAAACCATTTCCAATGAAGGTATTTCTATCAACTTCCCGAGGATGGCAGTGAAGCCCCAGAGAAAAACAATAAAGTGAAGTTTAACGTAGTCCCTGGCGGTTGCCATTAACGAGGCATTAGCTTATACATAGCAAGTGCAATTATGGCAAAAATGATATTGGGTATCCACACCGCTATCTGCGGAGGGATAGTGCCCGTTTCGGCAATGGTCCGGAAAAGCATAAAGAACACAATGAAGATAAAGGAGAGCATAAAGCCAAGCGCAATCTGAAGACCTGTTCCTCCCCTACTTTTTCGAGCCGACACAATCACACCCATAAATACCAGAATAAAAATAGTACACGTAGAGGCAATGCGTGAGTGAAATTCAACCTGATAGACTTCTATGCCAGCGGCTCCTCGTTCTTTCAAGGTTTGGATATAAGCTGACAATTCACCGAACGTAAGTCCTTCGTATTTTCGATAGTCACTTTCAAATTCGGAAGGATGAATGGCCAACGCCGTATCGATGGGAGTCGAATTTTCTGCTTCCATGTTAACCGAATCACCAAGGAATTTTCCTGTGGCGGCAAATTTCTCAAATACTGTATCTATTTTATCAATCCGCCAATCGTACACGGTCCATTTCAGTTTGGTTGAATCCCACACAATACGTCGCGCAGACAACTTCTCAATCAGTTTGTTTCCGTCATATTTATCCAACGTAAAATGATAACCCGTCTTGGATGCATTTTGATACGACTGTAAATACATTATGGTTGCCGGAGCTACCTGTATGTGAACGTTTCGTTTATCATAGTTATAACGCGTCTGAAAATATTGCATCTCAAACGCCACCATGGATTTATTGGAATTGGGAATGATCCACCCATTGAGAATAAATGAAAACACCGCCACCACAAACGCTCCGAGGAAGAATGGAACCAGCATGCGTTTAAAACTTACACCACTACTCAGAATGGCGATGATCTCCGTATGGCCTGCCATTTGGGAACACACATAAACCGTGGCGATAAAAATGGTAATGGGTGTTATCAGATTGCCAATCCAGGAAACATAGTCAACGTAGTAGGATAATATCTCAAGCGCGGTGAGATTGGCTTTTGCATACTTGTCCATCTTCTCCGTAAGATCAATGACCGTGATAACGGCCAACAAAATCAACACCACGAAAAAATACGTGCTAAGAAAACGTTTTAAAATATAACGATCGAGGAGCCTCAATAGAATTTTGTTTAAACGTTTACAAACGCTGTGTTACTTTTTTTACCATCTTGTTTTTCCATTCCGTAAAAGTACCTTCTTTTATTTTAATCCGTGCTTGCCTTACCAACCACAAATAAAAAGTGAGGTTATGAATGCTGGCAATTTGCGCGCCTAGTATCTCTTTACTGATCACTAAATGCCGGAGATAGGCCTTCGAATAAAACGTACTTACATAGCCACCTAAGTCGGTGTCGATTGGCGCCAGATCATCTTTCCATTTTTCATTTCGGATGTTAATGATTCCTTCCGATGTAAACAGCATGCCATTGCGTGCGTTGCGTGTTGGCATCACGCAGTCAAACATATCGATACCCAGTGCGATGCATTCCAGAATATTTTCAGGAGTGCCCACGCCCATTAAGTAACGCGGCTTGTCTATAGGTAAAATGCCGCATACCAGGTCTGTCATTTCATACATCATCTCATGGGGTTCACCCACCGATAGCCCACCTATGGCATTTCCTTTTTGATCCTGATCGGCTATGAACATTGCCGATTCTTTTCGCAAATCATTGTACGTGCTGCCTTGCACAATAGGAAACAATACTTGCTCATATCCATACCTGGACGTAGTAGAATCAAACCGATTTATACATCGCTTCAACCAGCGATGGGTAAGGCCCATGGAGTTTCGCGCATAGCCATAGTCACAGGGGTACGGTGTACATTCATCAAACGCCATAATAATATCAGCACCAATAGTCCGTTGGATGTCCATTACACTTTCGGGAGTAAACGTATGTTTCGACCCATCGATGTGTGATTTAAAAACAACGCCTTCTTCATTGATTTTTCTATTCGCGCCAAGCGAGTACACCTGATAGCCACCACTGTCGGTGAGCAAGGGGCGGCTCCAACCATTAAACTTATGAAGTCCGCCGGCACGCTCAAGTAATTCGATGCCAGGACGGAGATAAAGATGATATGTATTGCCTAATATAATTTCTGCACCAATGTCATTTTCCAACTCACGTTGGTGAATGGCCTTCACCGATCCGGCTGTGCCTACCGGCATGAAGATGGGTGTTTCAATAACACCATGATCTGTTTTTAAAACACCTGCCCTTGCTTTTGATGCAGTATCCGTTACGTCAACTTTGAATTCCATAAATGTGGCCTAAAATACATCTATGCGCCCACATATCCACACGTGAGAGCAGGCAACTCAATGAATGGCAGAATTCAAATATGAAGAAAGGTTTTGCTTGGTAATGACTTCCAATGGAAATAAATAAAGGGGATGAAAATTTTTACGAAAAAGTAAATGGTTTGCCAAATGGCTGATGCCGGTAAAGGCCTGATGTTTGGGATTTTGATTGATCAGAAAATCGATCACACCCGATTTAAGGTATTGCAGATTCTCTTCAAGAAGGTCGTAGCCAACAAGCCGTATGTTGTTCTTTCCATGTTTTTCAAGAAGGGAGGCCGCCAGAAAAGAACCTGATGACGTGGTTGAAAA
Organism: Cytophagales bacterium; assembly: GCA_038218385.1. Lineage (GTDB taxonomy): Bacteria > Bacteroidota > Bacteroidia > Cytophagales > Cyclobacteriaceae > JBBRKB01. The sequence goes on from JBBRKB010000034.1 coordinate 12,064, forward strand.
AATTCCTTTCAGATTGGGCGTATCCAGTAGCTCAAGGATTTTTTTCTCCGTTGCCGCTTCATCATGATTGCTTAAATCGTAGGTTACCACCGTGCAATCATCCAATTTGTTTTGGGTGAAATACTCGCGAAACCCCTTCTCCTTTTCAAGTAAGTGAACTGAATTATGTACGTCTTCATAAATGTGAAGCACTGCCAGCGCGTAGGCACCGTTCTGCCCGATAGACATAAGTTCAGCACCTACACTACCACTTTGATATAAATCTTGTCCGATAAAACTAAGCGGGTTTGCTTCTGGAATATTGGTGTTGATCAATACATAGGGGATGGATGACGTGGTATACATTTCAAAAATGGGCAATGCTTCATGATAAAAAATGGGCGCGACCAATACACCATCTGGATTTGACTCATTTGCCTTTCCGGCTACGGTATGAAAAGAAGCTTTGTCAAAAAGATCAAAGAAATAAGGCTCAACCGTAACACCATATTGGCTCCATTCTTCCTCTGCTTGTCGTATTCCATTGGCACATAACATCCAGTAGGGGTCTTGTTCGGGATCGGGCACCAGCACAGCAATCCTGAAGCTCTTCTTTGACCCAAGCGTACGGGCCAAAAGATTGGGCTTGTAATCTATCTGGTTCAAGACCGTTACCACTTTTTGCAACGCATCTTCCGAAATCCTACCCCGGTTATGCAATACACGGTCTACCGTGCCCGCTGAAACCCCAGACATCTTTGCAATGTCTTTTATAGTGATGTTTTTATGGTTTGACATAATTTATGTGTTCGTCCACAAATTTAATGTGTCCGAACACAAATGCAAATTTTTAATGTAACATATGCCGTTGTTGTCTTTAAATCGCTTCATAAGGCCAAATATTCCTTTTACGGAATATTAACTCTTCTATATTTGTGGCCGATCCTTAACTAGTTGGTGACTTGCACGTCTTTTTAATACTTTTTTATGTGGCCGCTGGAATCCAGTCGCTTTACATACTGCTTCTTTTAACCGCATTCAAAAAAAGCCGGACAGCGAACGTTGCGGACATAACATCGCCTGTTTCCATACTTGTATGTGCACATGACGAAGCGCAAAATTTACACGAGTTGCTTCCTTTATTGCAGCGTCAGAACCATCCCGATTTTGAAATAATCATTGTAGACGATCGTTCGAATGACAACACCTATGACTTTCTTCTGGAGGAAATGAAAAATGACGCACGGGTGAAAATGGTCAGGACGTTACAAACACCCGAACGGATGAACGCCAAAAAATACGCCATTACCCTGGGGATTAAATCAGCTAAAAATGAATTGATTCTATTGACGGATGCGGATTGCCGCCCCGTTGGCAATGATTGGGTGACTACCATGAGTACCCGGTTCACACCCGATACTCAACTGATACTGGGTTACTCTCCTTATATAAAGGAAAAGGGGTTGCTAAATTTATTTATTCGGTATGAATCGTTTCTCACCGCCCTGCAATACCTGGGCTGGGCGTTATTAGGACAACCTTATATGGGTGTTGGTCGTAACCTATCCTACCGGAAATCACTTTTTCTAAATCACAAAGGGTTTAACAATTACATGAACATTACGGGTGGCGATGACGATTTATTTGTGAACAGGCACGCCACGCAAGCCAATACAAAATGGTGTATTGAACCTACGGCACATATTTACAGCATTCCTAAAAAAAGCATGGCAAGTTTCTTTTATCAGAAAGTACGCCACCTGTCAGTTGGAAAATTTTATAGGCTAAAAGATAAAATCAAAGTGGGGCTTTTTTCGTCTACCCTCATACTCACCTGGGCACTGGGTCTTTTTTTACTTTTTGTTCCGGAGTATACATATTATGTGTTGGCTGTAATGGCCTTACGTTTTATTATACTAATAGTCACTACGCATTCGGTCTCCAGTCAGTTAAATACTAAAATAGAATCGCTGCCTGTGATCTTTTTAGATTTTCTATACACGATTTATTATCTTTCAACGGGCCTCGTAGCCCTCTTAACAAAAAAGGTAAAATGGAAGAACTGAAGCGGCAAATTTCAGATAAAGCCTTAGAAGATTTTCGTTTGATCGATTTGGCGGTAGATCACAATGATGAAAACGCATTTGCGAAATTGCTTCAGCGGTATAAGCGTCCGGTGTACCACATGATCTTAAAAATGGTGCGCAATGTTGATGATGCCGAAGATCTGACCATCGAATCATTTGCCAAGGCATTCAAAAGTCTCCATCGTTTCAAAAAAGATTTTACGTTCAGTACGTGGCTGTTTCGTATTGCCACCAACAACACCATTGATTACATCCGAAAGAAAAAATTAAATACGCTCAGCATCGATAACACCTTTACCGATGATGACGGACAATCGGTTTCGCTGGATGTGGAGGATGAAAACCTGAACCCGCAGGAAGAGACCATGCGTAGGCAAAAAATAGAAATCATCCAGATCTTTGTTGACAAGCTTCCGCCAAAATATCAGCGCCTTGTTCGTCTTCGTTATTTCAGTGAACTCTCTTACGAAGAAATTGCCACTGAACTGGCAGCGCCTCTAGGTACCGTGAAAGCACAATTGCACCGCGCGCGCGAGTTGATGTACGAAATGGTGAAAAACAAACGGGACCACATTTAATCTTTCCCCGTGAACGCCGATATTATTTTTCATTATTTCCCCGAACTGACTTCCAAACAAAAGGAACAGTTCATCTTGCTGGGTCCACTTTATAAAGAGTGGAATGAAAAGATCAATGTTATTTCCAGAAAAGACATTGATAATTTATACATCAATCATGTATTACACTCGCTGGCTATTGCAAAGTTTACTTCGTTTCTACCAGGGGCTAAAATTTTGGATGTAGGCACTGGTGGAGGTTTCCCAGGCATTCCACTGGCTATTCTATTTCCTGATACCCACTTTCATTTAGTAGATTCCATTGGCAAAAAAATAACCGTTGTGAATGAAGTTGCCAAAGCCATAGGATTAACAAATGTGAAAGGTGAACAAATCCGCGCCGAACAATTAAAAGGTGAATACGATTTTATTGTAAGTCGCGCGGTTACACGCACAAAAGAATTTTACGGATGGATTCATAATCGCGTTAAAAAGAAATCGAACCATACCTTGGACAATGGTATTTTATATTTGAAAGGTGGCGACCTTGATGCTGAATTGGCCGAACTAAAAAAACCGTATCAGCTTTCTGAGTTGCCCGACTACTTCACAGAAGAATTTTTTCTTACAAAGAAAGTAGTTTACGTTCCGGTATAGCATTCATTATCTTTGATGACTCTATCCCTTTGGAAAAAATGGAATCCAAATCATTTGCCCATAGCCTTCATGTACATCCTAACGATATTGATGAACAAAACCATGTGAACAATGTGGTGTATGTACGATGGATACAGGAAGCAGCAGCAGCACATTGGAACGCATGGGCAACACAAGAAATAAAAAACAAATACTTCTGGGTGGTCTTAAGACATGAGATTGATTATAAAAACGCAGCTTTTTTGAACGATGAAATAACAGCCCATACCTGGGTAGTGGATTATAACAGAGTGCGTTCAATCCGTCACGTGCAATTACTCCGAAAGCACGATGACAAATTACTAGCGGAGGCGAAAACAACCTGGTGCCTGATGAATGTTCAAACACACAAGCCTACGCGAATAGGTCAGGATATTATTGACATTTTCGCGAAA
>JBBRKB010000035.1:0-15752 GCA_038218385.1 Cytophagales bacterium
ACGGGTGGAGGTGATGGAACTATCATTCTTTGGGATACTGAAAAGGGAGACTCGCTGCTTGTAATCAAAGCACATCGTGAGCCGATTTTTTCTGTTCAGTTTAGCCATGATGAAACAAAAATCATGAGTAGCAGCTGGGACGCAACGCTTAAAATCTTTGACATCAAAACCGGCAAACGGCTGGTGTATTTTGATTTCACAAATGCTTCTGCCTACGATGCTATTTTCAGCGACAATGATTTGTATGTATTCACTTCACAACTAGATCTCACGCTGAAGATGTGGGAGACTGACACAAAGAAATTTGTGCGTGACTTCATTGGCCATTCTGATGTTATCTCTTCCATATGTTTAAGCCCTGACAGTAAAAAACTCTTAAGTGCGAGTTGGGATGCAAGCATTCGGCTGTGGGATATTTCTACTGGTTTAATGGATCGAAAATTCCTGGGACATAGCGGAGCTGTCTACATCGTTAAATTTAGTGCCGATGGGAAATACATTTACAGTGGAGGTGCCGACAGGACCATTCGCATCTGGGATGTTGGGTCAGGAAAATTAATCAAAACACTCGAAGGCCATCAGGCCGAAGTAACAGGTATGGCGTTGAGTAAGGACGGCAACCTGTTGATATCGCATGGAACGGATGGCGTCACCAAGTTTTGGGATTTAAAAACAGAAAAGGAATTTTTTGAACACATCCATTTAGGCCTCAACGATTGGATGGCAAAAACAACGGATGGTTATTTCAACGCGACAGATGGGGCGCGCAAGTCAATTCATTTTGTTAATGGCATGAAGACGTATTCAGCCGATCAATTCTTCAATGACTTTTATCGTCCGGAACTTCTGCCTCAGATTTTTAAAACAAGAGGTGAGTCATCATCAGGACAAGGTATTCAAGGGAAGTTAAAAAATTCACATCCTCCTCAGGTGAGGATTGCTACAGCCACAACAACAAACCAATTGCAGCTGGATGTGTTTGTAAAAATTACCGATCAAGGTAGCGGCGTAAAAAACCTGAAGCTATTTCATAATGGTAAAAGCATACCGGTAGAAAATGAGGTTAAGATGCCATCCGGAAAAGGCGAGTCGGTTGTGCACAAGAGCACTGTAAATTTAATTGGCGGCACCAACACCTTTACAGCAACAGCATCCAATAGTGACCATGTAGAATCGGATGTGGTGTCTGCTGAATATTTTTCTGAAAGCAGTTCCAAAAGCAGCACATGTTACATTCTGGCTGTGGGCATTAATGAATACAAAAATTCAAAGTTGAGTTTGAACTATGCGAAGCCCGATGCTAAGTCATTTTCAGCAATGCTTGAAGAAAAGTCGGGAGGGCTTTTTAAATCCTTACAACTCATTACACTCTATGATGCCGAGGCTTCAAGCGATGCCATACTATCCAAGCTAGACGAACTCGCAAAAACAATACATCCCGAAGACGTTTTCATTTTGTATTACGCGGGCCATGGCAGCATGGTAGACAATCGCTTTTTTTTCATACCAACAGAAAGCAGTCGGCTGTATGATCTTAAGTCGTTGCAGAAAGATGCCATAGAAGCAAGCATCCTTCAAGAGAAACTTCAAAACATTAAAGCGCTCAAGCAACTTATTATAATGGATGCGTGTCAATCAGGTGGATCGGTTGAGTTACTCGCTACACGCGGAGCAAGTGAAGAGAAGGCGATCGCACAACTATCGCGCAGCTCCGGCATACATGTTTTGGCTTCAGCCGGTAGTGAACAATATGCAACAGAGTTTTCAGAACTCGGCCATGGATTGTTTACGTATGTGTTGTTGAAGGCACTATCCGGCGATGCTGATGGTGCGCCTAAAGATGGAAAGGTTACGATCTACGAGTTGAAGTCATACATTGACGATCAAGTGCCAGAGATGACCAGGAAGATGAAAGGTAAGCCGCAGTATCCCTACACATTTTCGCGTGGGCAAGACTTTCCTATTGTGATTGAAGAGTAGTGATGAACATTTTCAACGAGGGATAGGACTATCGATCGACAGAAAATGGAGCATATGTATAACAAAAAATAAATTAAATCGTAGATTAGTATATATTTTTTAACCAACGTTATTGAAATGGTAGAAGCTAACCCTATTAAATTTTACTTCGCGAAGTATTTTTTTCTGGCTTTTAGTGCTCTTCAGCTGCTTGTAGCGACTATTTTCTTTTTTTCGTTTGAATCCAACAAGCATCTTTTCGCAGCACTTGTTTTCTTCACCATCGGCGTACTCCTGTTCTATCTTTTCTTGCTTGTGAATGACAAAATCAGACGAGTGGCCGTGGGAAAAAACAAAATTGTTGTGATAGAGGGACACCGTAATCTTCGGTTTGAATGGCCGGATGTAAAGTCACTCAAGATCGTTCCGTTTTTTCAACTCTATAAATTGAGGGTGAAAGGAAAGCGGAAGAGCATTTATTTTTTTCCCTCAAAAAGTATTGACCCTGCCTTTGGCTTGTTGTCAAAAGACACTTCTAAGATGGGCGAGATTGTAGAGAAGAAGAAAAAAAATCTGGGCATCAAGTAAGATGCATCGCTGAGGTTTCGTCTTAAGGTTTCAGCACCGACAATTCCTTGCCTACCTGGGTAAATGCTTGTATGGCTTTGTCTAAATGATGCTGATCATGTGCAGCAGAAATCTGAACGCGTATGCGCGCTTGTCCCTTTGCCACCACCGGATAGAAAAATCCAACCACATAAATGCCAAGTTCCAGCAAGCGTTCGGCAAACCGTTGAGCCAGTGGTGCTTCATAAAGCATAATAGGCACAATGGGATGCACACCGGCTTTAATGTCGAAACCCACCTTCGTCATTTCTTCACGGAAATATTTTGTATTCCGTTCAAGTTTATCACGTAACGCTGTTGTCTCCGACAGCATGTTAAATATTTCAATGGATGCACCCGTGATAGAAGGTGCTAATGTATTAGAAAATAAATAGGGTCGCGACCGCTGACGAAGCAATTCAATAATTTCCTTTCGACCGGAAGTAAATCCACCTGAAGCACCACCTAATGCTTTGCCCAGTGTGCCCGTGATAATGTCTACTCTGCCCATCACGTTTCGATATTCCGGAACACCTCTTCCTGTCTCACCAACAAAACCTGTTGCATGACATTCATCCGTCATCACAAGCGCTTCAAATTTTTCTCCGAGGGCACAAATCTTATCGAGTTGAGCAATGGTTCCATCCATAGAGAATGCGCCATCGGTAACAATGATAATTTGATTTGCCTGCGCGGCACGTGCCTCCTCCAGTTTCGCCTGAAGATCGTCCATGTTATTATGACGATAACGAAATCGCTTAGCCTTACATAACCTTACACCATCGATGATAGAAGCATGATTAAGTTCATCGGATATAATGGCATCGTTCTCACCAAAGAGCGGCTCGAACAAGCCGCCATTGGCATCAAATGCAGCAGCATATAAAATGGTGTCTTCCATTCCGAGAAAAGCAGAAATTTTTTCTTCCAGTTGTTTATGAATATCCTGTGTGCCACAAATGAAACGCACGGACGACATGCCAAACCCGTGTGTATCAATCGCGCGCTTAGCAGCATCAAGCACACGTGGATGTGACGACAGCCCCAAGTAATTATTTGCACAGAAATTTATCACCTTAGCACCGTCATCCGTCTTAATATCTGCACGCTGTGGTGTAATGATGATGCGTTCGTTTTTATAAAGCCCGGCTTCACGGATAGCATCCAACTCGCGTTGTAAAACAGGTTGAAGTTTGGTGTACATGTTAATTGATTTTTGGTTTTGGTTTAAACACCGGGCGAGAAGGTTTTGCTGCCGGCTTCGGAACAGGCTCGGTGCTTTCAACTTTGGCTTCCGTAATTATTACTACCTCGGCAACAACTTTTGGTTCTTTGATTTCAACAACAATAGGCAAGGGAAATCTTCTCCTTATAGGATTGATCAAATAAAGTTTTTGGGCGGTAAAACTCACCGGGCTTATCTGGTCAAATTCCTTTTCCCAAGCTTGCCAGAGGGTTTGCTCATGCCTTTTAAATAATGATGAATCGATCTTTTTTGAAATAAGGTATTGCTCAAATGTCATGTCTGCCAAATTTAATGGATATAGTTGAATGAAAACCTAACAAGTGATAGGTAAATGATTTTATTCTTTAATTTTGCCTTGCAATTTGATTTAAAGAAAATGGGTAAGCAACACATTTTGGTGATCGGAGCCGGAGGCCAGCTAGGGTCAGAACTTACGCAAGGTCTATGGAAACTTTATGGTGATGATCATGTAATTGCCACAGACATTAAAGAACCAAAAGGTATCGTGGCAAAAGGAAAATTTGAATTGCTTGATGCCCTGAATCGTGAAAATCTCTTCAGCTTTATCAAGAAGAACAACATTACCCAAGTGTATCAACTGGCCGCTATACTTTCTGCCAAAGGTGAACAGAACCCGCAGTTTGCGTGGCGGCTAAACATGGAAGGCCTTATCAATGTATTGGATGCCGCTGTTGAATTCAAACTGAATAAAATTTATTGGCCAAGTTCAATTGCTGTTTTCGGACCAACAACGCCCAAAGAAAACACACCCCAACATGCCATCATGGATCCAACCACTGTTTATGGAATCAGTAAGCTTGCCGGTGAGCGTTGGTGTGAATGGTACAATCACAAGCATGGTGTGGATGTGAGAAGTCTTCGCTACCCCGGACTAATCGGCTACAAATCAAAAGCCGGGGGCGGCACAACGGATTATGCAGTGGATATTTTTTTTAATGCTATAAAAGAAAAGAAGTACACCTGCTTTTTAAAAGCCGACACCTACCTACCTATGATGTACATGGATGATGCAGTGAAAGCAACCCTGGACTTGATGGAAGCACCCATTGAAAAAATCAACATCCGATCGAGTTACAACATTTCAGCGATGAGTTTTAGCCCGCAAGAAATTGCGTCAGCCATCCAAAAAGAAATTCCTGATTTTGAAATTACTTACAGTCCAGACCAACGCCAAGCCATTGCTGATTCATGGCCACGTTCCATCCATGATGCATCAGCGCGTAAAGATTGGGGATGGAAACCATCGTTCAATCTTGAATCTATGACAAAAGATATTTTAGAAAATCTTTCCAAAACAATTCTGACAACTGCTCCATAGTTTCTTTTATTTTCTTACCAGAAGTTTAAACGTTTTTTCTTCTTTATCACTAATGTACCGAAGCATGTAGATTCCCGTTGACAGATTTTCTGGCAATTGAATTTTGTTGTCAAGTGCCGTCACATCATAATTCAAAACCACCATACCCACATTATCAACAATTTGAATTCTATCAAAGGGAGAAGGTTCAAAATTAATTTTCACATATAGTGATTCGCCAACTACTGGATTTGGATACAGCGTGATACGCTTTGAAGAATTTGCATCGACACGGATTATATTAGAATAATCAAATGTGCCGTTCAGATCAAGGTTCTTGAGTCGGTAATAATTTTTACCAATCACAGGAGATGAATCGATAAACGAGTAATTATTTTGTTGATAGGTGTTAAGTCCTGCACCGTTCATTTCGCCTATTTTCTCAAAAGAGATACCATCATACGAACGTTCAAGTTCAAACTTTTCGAAATTTTCTTCAGTAGAAGTTGCCCATGATAATGCCACGTTGTCATTTAAAAATGCTCCTTTGAAGAAGGTTAATATAATGGGAAGAACACCTGCTGAATTAATGGCTGCCGGGCCATTGACGGTACCCCTGTCACCATCCCAGGCGAGATTACCTCCAATTATTATTTTATTGCTTGCATTACAATTAGAACAGCACGTAACACTTCCCCCACTTTTAATATCGATACTTTTTCCGGCATGCATAGTGAGTTTGCCATTGACGATCAGCGTTCCATAGACGATTAGATTAGCCGAAGAAAGTGTAAAGTTTCCACTTTCAATGGTAACAATTTGTCCGGCTGGTATGGTATAAGCTCCGCCTGATAAAGCGTAAGGTGGTTTAGTATTACCCACCCAAGTGTTGGCGGTGGTCCAATTGCCTGCTCCATTTTTAGTTACATAATCAGGTGTGACGCCACAAGCGACATCTGCTGCTATACTTACACTTTTAAGGTATGAAGCGCGAGCGGTGACATTATTATTAAGGTCATTAGCATGGATAACCCGGCTCGCAAGAGTGGCAGAGTTTCCATTATGGCAAACGGCCGCTACTAACAAACCCGCTACCATTAAAACCTGTTTCCTTATATTTTTCATTTCTCTATGTTAGTTTTAGGAAAAAGCTTGATAGCTTGCTCCTGCATTTGATTTTATGCCCATGATCAAAACAGAACATACCAATTCCATTTTGCTCGTCACAATCACACGCCCAGAGGCGTTAAATGCTTTAAATGTTGATGTACTGAATGGGCTTCGCAATATAATACAAGAAATCTACCATGACCAAATAACATTTCGAGGAGTTATAATAACCGGAGAAGGCGATAAAGCCTTTGTGGCCGGTGCAGACATAAAAGAATTAACATCGCTCTCAAAAGTGCAAGCGTTTGAAAGAGTTCAAAATGTGCAAAACCTGTTCAGCCAAATTGAAAACTGCCCCATACCTTTTATTGCAGCGGTTAATGGTTTTGCACTTGGTGGAGGGTGTGAATTGGCCATGGCTTGTCACATGCGAATAGCGGTTGAAAGTGCCAAATTTGGACAACCAGAAGTCAATTTGGGAATTATACCTGGGTATGGTGGCACGCAACGTTTAGCTCAACTTACAGGCCGTGCAAAAGCTATGGAGCTGATACTTACTGGTGATTTAATAAGTGCGGAGGAAGCAAAATCAATTGGTTTGGTAAACCATGTAGTAAAAACGAAGGAAGAATTAATAGCGCTGTCAATGTCTATCCTTACAAAAATAGCAAGCAAAGGACCACTGGCTGTGGCCAACGCGATCAAGAGCATCAATGCCGGTTATGCATTTGAAAAAGAAGGCTACCGTGCAGAAGCAGAAAACTTTGCGGCTTGTGTGACTACCGAAGATTTTAAAGAAGGAACTACTGCCTTTATTGAAAAACGAAAACCTGTTTTTAAAGGAAAGTAATTGAGCAAGATCAAAAAACTGGCGGGTGAAACCATCTTGTATGGACTGGGAAGCATGGTGCCGCGAATGCTCAATTTTCTTTTACTTCCCTTGCATACAAAAAGTGTCTTCTCACCGGAAGAGTATGGTGTCATCACCTATCTTTTTGCTTATGTCGGTTTTCTCAATGTTGTTTACATGTTTGGAATGGAGACAACTTTTTTCCGGTTTGCGTCAAAACCCGGTGCTAATCAAAAAACAATTTTCAATCAGGCTCAAACCATCGTACTACTTATTAGTACATTGCTTACAGGTCTTTTTATTGTCTGCGCGAAGCCAATTGCCTCATCGCTTGAAATTCCCAACCATCCTCAATTCATAACATGGCTCGCGTTGGTCATGTTGATTGATGCCGCTGTTGCCATTCCGTTTGCCCAATTACGGCTGAACCAAAAGCCATTGATTTTTTCACTCGGCAAAATTATCAACGTTGTGATCTTGCTGGGGTTGAATTATTATTTTCTTATTTATAACAAGGATAATTATGATCCATCCATTGGCGTGGGCTATGTATTTCTTGCCAACCTGATTGCCAATAGTTTTTATATCCTATTTTTAATAAAACCCCTTATCACCTGGCGGCCAGCGTTTAACATGACAATGTTGCGACCCATGCTGCTGTATGCATTTCCCATTATGCTCACCGGCGTAGCAGGCATGACCAACGAATTGTTTTCTCGGATAACACTGCAATGGTGGCTGCCCAAAAATTTCTACCCTGGGCAATCAGATGATTATGCGCTTGGGATTTTTGGTGCTTGTTATAAATATGCAATGCTAATGAGCCTTGCTGTACAAGCCTTTCGCTTTGCAGCCGAACCCTTTTTCTTTAGCAATGCGGCAGATAAAAAGTCGCCCGAACTTTTCGCGAAGGTTAACCACTACTTTATCATCGTGTGTTGTTTACTGTTGCTCGGTGTGGCCATCAACATGGATATCTTAAAACACATCACAGATGAAAAATATTGGGAAGGGCTCAACGTAGTGCCCATCTTGCTGCTTGCTTATTTATTTCTCGGCGTGTATTACAACCTCTGTGTTTGGTTCAAACTTACTGACCAAACCTATTATGGAACTATAATTTCCGTTGGTGGTGCTGTGATTACCATACTTGGCAACTATTTATTAATTCCGGTAGCAGGTTATTTTGGAAGCAGCGTGGCAACGCTCGTTTGTTATTTTTTAATGATGGCAGCGTGTTATGCTATAGGACAAAAATTCTATCCTATCCCATACAACGTAACAAAAGGCCTTAGCTACATTATCGCTACTATGGGCATCGTATATTTAGTCAATTCTATTTCCATCGAGAATCAATTAATCGCCTTTGGTTTTCATACAGCTATTATTCTTCTGTACATGGCTTCGGCTTTTTTCATTGAAAAGGATGAATTAAAGAGAGCCCTCTCCCCGCCAGCACCGAAAAGCCCGGATTCAAATAAATAGCGAAAATTTCACTAATTTTACAGGCTTTGTGACACTGCTGGGTCTTGTGAATTGATCACTCTTTAAAAATTCAAGCCATTGAAGTATTTACGATTTTATAGTGCAGTTGGAAGTCTTCTGATGTTTGTCTTCATATTGGTCAGCGAACCCGTATTCAGTCAAAAAAAGAAAAAAAATTCTGAACCTCGCGCGCAGGGCCTTCGTCTTCGCGAATCTGAATTCTATTTTACAGAAGGTGAGAAATATTTCATCTTGGAAGATTATTCAAAAGCCCTGCTCTTCTATCAAAAAGCATTGGAGATATCTCCGGAAAATGCTACGATTCATTATAAGATTGCTGAGGTTCTTTCGAGAAGCAACCGATCAGAAGATCAGGTGCGCGCTTCACTGAGCATTGACACTGCACTTAAACTGGAGAAAGAAAATAAATACTTCTACCTGCTTGCCGCCACTATTTATAGCAACCTTGCCCGCTTTGACAAAGCCGCACAAACCTATGAGAATATGATACACGCCATTCCGGGCACAGAGGAATATCTCTATGAATTGGCGGCAGTCTATCAATACGATAAGAAAATCGATGACGCCATTAAAACATACGAACGCGCTGAAAACATCTTTGGTGTAAATGAAATATCATCACTCCAAAGGATACGCCTGTATCTGGAAAATGGAAAAACGAAAGAAGCCTTTACAGAAGGTAAAAAATTAATTGAAGCATTTCCCGAAGAAGAACGGTATGCCATGGGCTTAGCAGAAATTCTTTCACAGAAAGGACAACTGGCTGCAGGCATTAAAATATTAGAAGATTTTATTAAGCCGGGTGAAGAAAACGGAAATGCCAAAATGCTACTCGCCGGTCTTTATCGAGACACACACCGTGAAAACGATGCACGTAAAATTCTTACAGAAGTTTTTGACAATACATCCGTGGAGTCAGGGAGCAAAGTAATTGTGTTAGGCGCCTACAACATGGAGCTAAACCAAGACAAAGCCAAAGGCACTTCCGATGCCACCAAAGAAAAATTTGTGTTGACCCTGTATGAAAAGCTTGAGAAATTATATCCAGAAGAATCCAATGTTTACATTATTGGTGGCGACTTATACCTTACCCTTAACGACAATGAAAAATCAATGGCGGCTTACGAGAAAGCCATTCAATTGGGCGATGTAAATTTTGAAGTGTGGCAGAACCTCATCTATCTCGAAACAAAATTAGACTTACTGGATAAAGTGATAAAGACTTCGGAAGATGCACTGGAACTGTTTCCCAATCAAGGGATGCTTTATTACTTTAATGGGTATGGCAATTACAGAAAGCATAATTATCAAGAAGCTATCGCATCCATGGAGCAGGCAAAAAAATTGATGCCCGGCAACAAAAGTCTACTGGAAGAAATTAACGGTTTGCTAGGCGATAGTTATCACGCCCTCAAGCAATATGATAAGTCTGACAATGCCTACGAAGCCGTACTGGCATCAAACCCTAACAATTATGGTGCATTGAATAATTATAGCTACTACCTGTCGTTGCGCAAAGTCAATCTTGAAAAAGCAGAAAAAATGTCGACACAACTAATTAAAAATAATCCTGACAACCCCACCTACCTTGACACCTATGCCTGGGTGCTCTACATGCGTGAAAAATATAAAGACGCCCGAAAATACATTGAGAAGGCCATCAACACAGGAAAAGCAAATTCAGAACATTTTGAACATTATGGGGATATTTTATTTAAGTTAGGGGATACAAACGGTGCGGTGGCCCAATGGGAGAAAGCCCGCGGCCTGAATGCCAACAATGAAATACTCAATAGAAAAATCGCCAACCGGAAAATCTATGAATAGAATTACTTTGTACGCCTTATTGATAATCGTAAGTCTATTTTCCGCTTGCAGCAAAAAACTAACATCCACTACAATCCCGCCATTAAATACACCCAAGCCTGTATTGGACATTGAATCTATCAACTTTGATTATTTCCAGGGAAAGGCCCGCATGGTTTTGAAAGACGGCAGCAAGGAACGTGACGTAAAAGCCAACATACGCATCAGAAAGGATAGCGTTATCTGGATGACCTTTTCTGTGATCGGTGTGCAGGGTGGAAAGGCGCTTATCAACAAAGATTCAATCACTGTGGTGAGCAATTTAGACAAGGAGTACTATGTGTTTGAATATGCTGAATTATCAAAGCGCTTTAATTTTGAAATTAATTATCAAGTTGTACAAGCGGCTATGCTGGGCAATCTGATCATGGATCGTTCGGATGACGACCAGATAGAACAGCAAGTCTCAACGTTTTTATTAAAACAACATTCGGGTACCGTTGACGTTGTGAATTTTGTGAATGCTGCCAGCATGAAAATTGAGAAAGTGGACATGAAAGAAACCGATTCCAATAATTCACTTGTGATTAACTATTCAAATTTTCAACCCTTACAAGATAGAGCCTTCCCCTACAACGGCACCATATCATTGGTCTACAAAACAGTGGCCGGGCTATTGAACACCACCATTATTTTTGAATACAACAAAGCCGAGGTGGGCGATAAAGAACTTAAGTTCCCTTTCAATATTCCAAAAAAATATGCCCGCAGGTAAATATTTCTTGCCAACATTGGCGCTTTGCCTCCTCTCCTTTCTTTCTTTCGGTCAAAAGTCAAAGTCACAACTGCAACAAGAAAAGCAACAGAACCTCAAGAAGATAAAGGAGGTTGAGAATATACTTACCGAGACCTCATCACGGAAAAAAAATTCTCTTGGTGAACTGAGTGCTTTAAACCAGCGCATAACGGTTCAGGAAAATCTGATCAACTCTATAAATGGTGAGATGGGATTATTGAACCATGAGATTTCCGAAAACAACGACATCATTGAGGCGCTTGAAAATGACCTCACAAAATTAAAGAAAGAATATGCCTCCATGCTGTATGCCGCTCAGAAAACACATAACAGCATTGGTCCACTTTCATTTTTATTTTCATCCAAAAGCCTAGATCAGCTTCTGTCACGGCTTCATTATATGGAACAATATAAGGATGCCAGAAAATTACAAGCCAAACAAATTGTGAAGGTTCAGGAAGAGCTATCAGGACAAGTGAAAATAATACAGGTGAAACGTGATGAGAAGAATAAACTTCTTAATGAAAAGTTAGCTGAAAACAATAATCTTAGCTCCTTAAAGACAAAACAAAACACACTCGTAAAGTCACTGGAAAAAGAAGAGCGTCAATTGAAAAAAGACCTTGAAGAAACGAAGAAAGAGCTGGCGATGCTGGATAAAAAAATTGATGAAATCATCAAAGAAGAAATAGCACGCGAAGCAAGAGCACGATCCGGCAACAATGTGGCGTTATCATCTTCGTTTGAAGAAAATAAAAACAAGTTTCCCTGGCCAGCACCTGGTTTTATCTCTCAAAAATTTGGACGTCAAAACCATCCGGTATTAAAAGGCATTATACTACAGAATGAAGGCGTAAACATCCAGACCAA
Source organism: Cytophagales bacterium (assembly GCA_038218385.1). GTDB lineage: Bacteria > Bacteroidota > Bacteroidia > Cytophagales > Cyclobacteriaceae > JBBRKB01. The sequence goes on from JBBRKB010000035.1 coordinate 12,068, forward strand.
ACAAGACGAAAAAGTAAAAACCATTTTTGAAGGCGAGGTGCGCGCGGTGGCCGTGATGCCAACATTGGGGAATTCTATTATTATAAGCCATGGTGACTATTTTACCGTGTATAGCGGCCTAAAACAAGTATTTGTGAAGACGGGCCAGAAGGTGATTACAAACCAGGAGATTGGTGAGGTGTTGACCAATGGCGATGGTGTTTCAGAATTGCGGTTTAGAATTTATAAAAATAAAACGCCGCTCGATCCCCAAACGTGGCTTAGGAACCTGTAAAGACCCAATCAACCCACATTTAAACCACCCACCAAAGTCTAATTAATTCCTCATTTCTGCACGTTAATCGCTATTTTTTGGTTCCAACATTATACTCTATCTTTACATCTTAACGACAAAATTATGAACGCAATTCTTTTATTTGGAATGCCTGGAATGGGGGAATGGGTCCTTATTGGCCTTGTTGTACTTATCTTTTTTGGTGCGAAAAAAATACCTGAATTCGCGAAAGGACTTGGAAGAGGAATCCGCGAGTTTAAAGATGCTATCAACGATGTGAAAAAAGAAGTTGATGATGCGGGAAAAGAAGTCAACAAGATTGAGGACAAGTAGTACGTGTTGACGCCCTTCACATCCTTACGTGAAACACAGCGCGAAATAAGACAAGGAAAAATCACTTGCCAAGACCTTGTTAGATATTATCTATCCAACATTAAAAACAAAGCTCATCTCAATGCTTTCTTGAGTGTTTACGAAGAGGAAGCATTGGAATGTGCCCGCCTAACTGATCTCAAATTCAAAGATGGAACTGAAGGAAAGTTGTCAGGACTTGTTGTTGGACTAAAAGATGTGCTGGCCTACAAAGACCATCCCCTGCAAGCCAGCAGTAAAATTCTTGCTGGATTTATTTCACCCTACAATGCAACGGCTGTTCAACGATTGCTTGATGAAGATGCCATTATCATTGGAAGGCAAAACTGTGACGAGTTCGCTATGGGATCTTCCAACGAAAATTCTGCCTTCGGACCCAGTCTGAATGAAATAGATCCAAGCCGCGTACCGGGTGGATCATCAGGTGGATCGGCCGTTGCCGTGCAGGCTGGCATGTGCCGGATTTCGTTAGGTTCAGACACAGGAGGTTCTGTGCGTCAGCCAGCAGCTTTTTGTGGTGTGATTGGATTCAAACCAACTTATTCGCGCATTTCAAGATACGGTCTTATTGCCTACGGTTCTTCTTTTGATTGCATTGGCATACTCGGCACATGTGTTGAAGATATTGCCTTAGTACTGGAAGTAATTGGCGGGTCAGATGAATTTGATAGCACCGTTTCCAAAACAGAAGTACCCTCCTTCACTCATCAACTTAATACCTCTGAAAATAAAAAATACCGGATTGGATACGTGAAGGAAATTGATGATGCCACAGGCTTACAACACGAAATAAAAGAAAACCTTCAGGCAAAAATCCATGAAATAAAAACTGCTGGCCACGTAGTAGAACCCGTGGAACTTCCGTTACAGGAGTACATTTTACCGACTTACTACATTTTGGCAACAGCAGAAGCTAGTTCAAATCTTTCACGATACGATGGCGTTCGCTATGGACACCGCACCTCTTCGACTGGTGACATCACGAGCCTGTACAAGAAAACACGTTCGGAAGGTTTTGGTCGTGAGGTGCAACGTAGAATTTTATTGGGAACCTTTGTATTGAGTGCCAGCTATTATGATGCATACTATACCAAGGCCCAAAAAGTGAGACGCATCATCCGCAATGAAATAAAGAAAATACTAGCGGAGTATGATTTTATTTTGATGCCTATAACACCTTCCACGGCATTTAAAATTGGCGAACATACAGGCAATCCCATGGAGATGTACCTGGCCGATCTTTTTTCCATACAGGCCAATGTTGTTGGCATACCCGCCATTTCAATTCCTTGCGGCACAGACAAGCAAGGATTACCCATCGGATTACAACTGATGGCAGATGACTTTGAAGAGTCTAAACTTTTTAATTTTTCCAACGAACTACTTAAAATGAATTAAGCGATGCGACACAGCTCCCTTACATTGATTTTCCTTTTTTTATACTGCTGTTCATTCGGTCAGATAGAACATACCTTTGTTATTGATTCGCTAGATGTAGCCGTAGCAGAAGAAGAGTTATTGTCAAAAGAAGACACATTGGATTTTGTTTACTACTCCATTCCTGCCGCGCTTGAATACGTTCCGGGTGATGACAATCCAGACTTGATTAAAGATCGGTTAAGCTGCATTCAAAAATCTATACCTCTACATTACAACGATCGCATTCATGCCTTCATCAATTACTTCACGGTGAAGGATCGTGAATACACTCGTTTAATGATGCGGAGAAAAAATTTATATTTTCCGATTTTTGAAAAATACCTGGCAAAGTATAATATGCCAGACGAATTAAAATATCTTTCCATTATTGAGTCCGCACTCAACCCAAGAGCTGTATCACGGGCAAGCGCCGTTGGCCTTTGGCAATTTATGTCACCTACGGGCAAATATTATGGGCTTCATCACGATTGGTACATTGACGACCGTATGGATCCTGACAAAGCAACAGATGCTGCATGTCGTTACCTGAAAGACCTGCATCGTATGTTTGGTGATTGGGAACTGGCGCTAGCTGCTTATAACACCGGCCCAGGAAACGTGAAACGCGCGATCAGAAAATCGGGATACCAAAAAACGTTTTGGGATATCTACAACTACCTACCCCGTGAAACCCGATCGTATGTGCCGCAATTTGTGGCCATCACCTATGCGATGAACTATGTTGAAGAACACAATTTCCTGGATGAAGGAGCAGAGATGTTCATGCCTTCCGATACAATCCATGTAACGCAATACCTTCACTTCGATACATTCGCACAATTGACCAACATTTGCCTTGATGATTTACAAAAATTAAATCCATCTGTAAAACAAAACGCCCTGCCGGGTGTTAGCAAATCGTATGTTGTCCACATTCCGCAAGTGGCAAAAGAAACGTTGAACATGAACCGCCTGGCCATTCTTGATTCAGCCTCGAAAGTAGGCAAACAAGAAATCGAATTATTAGCTAAAAATTCTCCAGGATCTACGTATGGGCGTGATCGGCTAACGTACAAGGTACGCAGTGGGGACGTACTCGGATCAATCGCCATCAGACATGGAGTGAGCGTGAACGATATTAAAAAATGGAACAACCTTCATAGTAATAATATTACGGTTGGCCAGCGATTGAACCTTTGGCAAAAACCAAATCAAAGTAGCGATTTAGTGGTAAAAAATTCTTCAACTCCACAACCCATATTACCAACAACTATTCCAAACTCCAAGACCTATATCGTGCAGCCTGGCGATACACTATGGGACATCTCACGAAAATTTGAAGGCCTCACCCTTGAGAAACTTCGGACACTGAACAATCTCGAGGACAATAAAATAAAGCCAGGTCAAAAATTAATTGTAGGAATTTAATTTTCCTTCTGTGATCGATTGTGACTTCAGGTCACATCATGCATTCACACAAAAAAAATGATATGTTTCGATTTCTTCTATATGTTTTATTTTTTGCTGCGGTGGCAGGCTGCCAAAACGGAAAAAGAAATCCTGAATACATGCGCCAGGCATCAGGAAAACCCGGTGACATTGTTATCATCATGGACTCTG
>JBBRKB010000036.1:0-15719 GCA_038218385.1 Cytophagales bacterium
TGGTTTTATACTCCCCAAATTTCACATCAAAAGGTTTCACAGACAGCTTTCCATCCTCAATTTTGGCAGACAATAAAAGATCTTTCAAATTTACCTGATCGGTGTTGTCGAGTTTTGTTAATGATGTAATCCCCGCTACCAGCTTGGATTGTGTGAGTGCGGCCTGTGCTACTTTAATCAAACCCTCCCCTTGCACAGTTTTCATTTTCGGGCTAAAGTCTTGAAGCAATTCACCACTAATTTTAAAGTCGCTCGAAAAATTTCCCTTGATAAGCCCCGCAATTGGCGCATACGTTTGAACCAAAGTAAAGGACTTAGCAGCTTGTTGGAATGAAACATTTTGAATTTTAAGCCCCATGTCAAAAGCTGGATGATCAAGGTCTTTTGTATTGTATGTGCCATTCACGCCGAAAGTTCCTCCCAGCATATCGAAATTTATTCCACTTAAATTAGCAACCCCATCGCGCACAATAATATCTCCTGATGCATTGGTGATATTGAAGTCCATCATCTTCACACGTTTTATCGATGACTTAAGAACAAAGTCAATGTCCTTCGGAACAGGGATAACACCATAGGAAGTTGTATCCGTTGTTGCCTCCCCTGTGTCTGTCATAAATTCATTCAGGTCGAGGAGATTAGAATTGAAATTCACTACGCCTTTTAGGGTCGCTCCTTTACCCAACACATATCCCAGATAATCCATCACAGAACCCGACACAGCGAAATCACTTTTGCCAATGGTGCCCTCCATGTTTTTGAGTTCTATTTTCTTTGGATCGAAAACCATGTTGGCACTGGATAAAGTAACAGCATATGGCATGTCTTTCGAAGTGTAATGGAATCCTGTTAAGGATGCTGTACCACTGGTTGGCAATCGCTCGTATCGTTTCGCTTCCAGATCTGAATACTTTCCTTTGGTATCGATATTAGCTCTTGCTTTTCCTTTCAACGTCATTCCTTCCAGGGGAAATACTTTTGTGATTTTTTCAAGATCAACGCCACCATTCAATTTCAAATCCCATTGATAGTCGTTGAGGTCTTGCAGCAATAAATCAGCTGAAAGTTTTTCGCCATCTAATAGCAGAGCAAAGTTTTTGACGGCTATAAAGGTCTCGGCCATTTTTCCAGAAGTATTTTTTACGGTCGATTGAAAACTCACACTCTCCAGTGGTATGGGGAAATCAGAAGATTTAACATAGCCATTTGTAAGAGCCATGGAAGCATCAATGGCAGGGATTAAATTTTTTACGCTATCGTAAACACCTTTGGCTTTTAAGTCAATCGCGTAGTTTCCTTTCATTTCCAAACCTTTCATGGGGAACATTTTGCTTAACTCACCCAGATTCAATTTGGCAATCACATTGGCATCCATGCGGTAGTCGCGAAGGTTTTCTACGATCAGTTTAGCATCCACTGGATTGGATCCAAAATCCAAATGAAATTGCTTCAGGTTTATAAATGTGTTTTCAATCACACCATCTTTATTATCAACCAACAAATCAAGATTGATGTTGGTGATGGCTGTGGGTAGATCGGGATATTTGAACATCGCATCCTTCACTTTCATATCCACGTTAAAGGCCGGCATTTGCGTTTCGCTGTAGGTGCCTTTCACAAATCCATTGAATGCCAAATCGCCCTTGGTTTCAATGCTCCCAAAGTCTTTTGTATACATGCCTGGCACAATTGACAACAAGCTTTTAAACGAGTTGTCCGGACTTCCAAACGTGATGTCCATTGCATAATCGTTTTCATTCATCACAAACGATCCATCAAAATGCATTTTAAAGTCATTGACCTTGGCGCTGTTTTCTTTGAAAACATATTTACTGAAGCCTTGGCTGATCGCGATCACAGCATCCATCTCCACTCTTTTGTCCGTCAGGTAATCCATGCCGTCATAGCCTGTGGTTACACTATCGGCTACGGTATGTGTTTTCAGATCAAATACATCTTGTGAAAAATCTCCGCTACCTGTGTGGTTCAGTCCCTTTATGGTAAGCGTATAAGGAATGGACTGGTCGTCATAGCTTACATCACCGTCCACAATTTCCCAATGGTCAATGCGGAAAGAAAATTCGCCACTTTCTTCCGTAGCTGTCGTGTCAGCTGATGGATAGGTAATATCATAGTTGGCCTTTCCATCTTTGGTCACTTTAATATTGATGATAGGCTTCACAAGGGAAATGCCTTTTACGCTGAGCTCATCGCCAAACAAAATGTCTTTAAGATTTACCTCCACCTGAAATTCTTCTGTTGCAAAGAGAACCTGGCCAGCAAATGGTTCGCGGTTGATAACGCCTAAATCTTTCATCTCAACGGTGACGTTGGGAAAGTTTTTAAAAAGAGTAAGGCTGAATTTGTCAACATCAAAAATAACATCGGCATTAACCGACTTGGCTATTTGCTTGTCGATTGCCTTTTTAATGTCGTCTTTAAATACAATAGGTACAATGATCGCTAGCAATACAATCAAGACAACCAAACCGCCCAAGGATATCAGTATCCACTTCAATGCTTTCTTCATAAAAAAATTTAATAAATAATTCAAACAAAGTTAATAAACAGAACCATCTCTTTTGTCCGGTTCAGATAGATCAACATTAATTTACGATTAATGCCCGGATTAAAATAACCGGAAAAGGAAATCAACGATTTTGTCCTTCAATTTGGTATATGGCGGGTATAAGGCCTGTACCGAAGTGAGCCCGCTTCGTTGCCTGAGCACGGGTTTTTCATTTGAAAATGTAAGGAAGCCTGCATATTCATGTGCCTTGCCCATTCCGCTGCTGTTAACGCCACCGAAAGGAAGCCTGTGCTGAAGAAAATGAATAGCGCAATCATTTACACATACGCCCCCCGCTGAAGTGCTTTTCAAAACCAAATTTTGTTCTGATCTGGATTTGGTAAAGACATATAAACCCAAAGGTTTAGGCTTTTGATTAATCCTATCGATGGCCTCTTCTAAAGTTTCATACGTGACAATAGGAAGAATGGGGCCAAAGATTTCTTCCTGCATCACCTTCATGGCGGCAGAAACATTTGTGATTACCGTTGGATAAAATAATCGTGAGTCTCTATCATGATTTCCCGTATGGTTTATAATGGCTCCTTGTTCTACAGCATTATCTAAAATACCAACAAGTCTATCGAAATGTTTGTGGCTTACTATTCGCGTATAATGTGATGGCTTGTTTAAGGGAATAGCTTTGTCGGCAAAACGATTTCCGATTTTCTCGATTATATGTTCAACCAATTTATCAGCAACGGAGTTGTGAACCAATACATAATCAGGTGCAGTACAGGTTTGTCCTGCGTTTACAAACTTCCCAATCACAATTCTTTCCGCTGCTTCCTCAAGGTGCGCATTACCTGTCACAATAGCCGGAGATTTACCACCCAGCTCTAACGTTACAGAGGCCAGGTTTTCTGCGGCAGCCTTCATTACCAGTTTGCCAACGCTAGTACTACCGGTAAAAAATATATGATCAAACGGTAAGGCAAGCAATTCTTGTGAAACCTCTACTCCGCCTTCTGCAACAGCTACAACCTTTTCATCGAACAATTCTTTTACCATCGCAGCTATGGCTGCCGAAACATGTTTGTTGAATTCCGAAGGTTTAATGATGATGGTGTTTCCTGCTGCCAATGCAGAAACAAGTGGACCAATGCATAGACTGAAAGGATAATTCCAGGGAGCAATAATCAGGCATACACCTCGTGGCTCATACATGATTTTGGAGCGCGTGCCCAACATGTCAATAGGTGCATCAATTTTTTTTGGCCTTACCCATTTATCAAGATTCTTAAGGGCAGATTTTATTTCGTTCAGCACATATAAAATTTCAACTCCATAAAATTCAATAGGAGGTTTTCCCATATCCTTGTCCACGGCATCATAAAGGTGCTCACGGTTTTTAAGGATCCAGTTTCGTAATGCCTCTAGTCTTTGTTTTCGCTGCGAATAGCGTTCCGTTCGCAAGAGAAGTGCATGTTCCTTTTGCTTTTCAAAAACAGATTGAATTTGTAGTGTCATAGAATTTCTTTTTCGATAAGAAAAAATACAAAACAGAAAAAGCGCCTTCACAAAAATGAAGTGCGCTTTTTAAAACAATGGTGCTGTTAATTTTTTAGGATCCGAAGTTCTACCCTTCTGTTCATGCGGTGGGCTTCAGGTGTGTCATCCCTGGAGAGCGGTTCCGTGCCTCCCATCGCCTTAGTCAATACGCGTTTTTTATTTACGCCTTTAGACGTTATATAGCTCTTCACGGCATCCACACGTTGTTGTGAAAGCCGCATGTTCTGACCAGCGTCACCTGTATAATCGGTATGGCCTTCCAGTTGAACTACCATCCGTGGACTTTCTTTCATCATGTTAACGACAAGGTCTAGTTCGGAATACGATTCCGGACTGATAACTGATTTAGATACCTGGAAGATCAGGTTATTGAGCAACATTACATGGCCCACCTGATGTGAAGGCTTTGCCGGTCCACTCGCGAGTTCAATGTTTTGAATAACTTTTTTTTGCTCGTCAGCCGATGCAGGATCAAGCAAATACTTGGCTGAAGTGTAGCCGGAAGCTTCTACAATAATGGAGTACTTGTCTCCATCAAACATGGGGAACGAAAAGGTTGAGCTATTGATAACACCAACTTTGTTTCCATACGGTAGACTCTGGTAGGAAATCCGCGCTTCCACCGGCTGATTGGAATCTTTACTAACCACAGTTCCTTCTGCGTAAACCAAGCTATCAGCAAGCTGCGCATACGTTAGGGACGACATGAGCAAGAGCGCACCGCAGAGGTTAAAAAATGAAGAATGCATAGGTTATAATTTGATGATCTTAAATTCTACTCTTCTGTTCTTACTTCTACCTTCCCTGGTTTCATTGGTTTCTATAGGAGCCGATTCACCTAAATACACCGTGCTTATACGTGAAGCTTCAACTCCTTTTGAGGTTAAGTATTTAGCGACAGCCTTTGCCCTTTTTTGAGACAACGTTAGGTTGTAACCTTCTGGTCCCGTTGCATCCGTATGCCCTGCAATCTCAATTTGCATGGAACCTTTTTCCGTCATCAGTTTGGCAACCCTGTTAAGCTCAGGAAATGATTCGGGTTTTAACTCCGTCTTATCAAAATCAAAAAATACATTATTCATGACGATGGTGACTTTCTCTTCGATGGCTGAGACTTTAATGGGTTCAAGGTTAAAGTCTTTGGCCAACGTCTTATCTTCCTTGATATCACGCAAATCTAAATTCTGACTTTCTGAAATTTTATCATTTGATTCTGCCCGTACACCATACAGATTCCCTGCTGGTAAACGGATTTCGTATTCACCAGTAGTAGGATTGGTCTGTGCAATACCTGATTCCTTTCCATCGGGCAAACGCTCATAAATAATTTTTGCGCTTATAGGATTACCTGTTGCGGCGTCAACAACCTTTCCCTTAACTGTGACCCATGGCTCAGGGTTTTTAAGTATAGGAAGTTTTACACGAAAAATATCTGTGTTTGTTTCTGTAACACCTCTCGAGTAATATGCATAGTCACTGGAAGCCGGGATGTTAAAAAACAAATCTTCAAGAGGGGAGTTAATTTCCGGACCCAGGTTTTCCGGATCTGACCAATTGGTCCATGTGTCGTCCAGTCTCTTGGTAACATAGATATCACTGCGCCCATATCCGCTAAACCCATTGGAAGAATAATATAATGTTTTGTCATCAGAGGCTAAAAAAGGTGCTTGTTCTTCACCGGACGAGTTGACCACATTGCCGAGGTTTAACGGCTCCGTCCATGAGCTGTCAGCTTGCATAAAGCTTACATACAGATCACGATCACCTTCTGAATCTTCTCGCTCTACAGACATAATAAGGGTTTGTCGGTTGTTGGTGAGGAAGTAGTTAGCTTTCTTATTAAAGTTGTAATCGTTCTTTATATCAAGTGCCACGGGTTTAGACCATCCGCCTCCCACATTGGTGCTGATGGAAACACCCGCCATCATCTTCCCATTTTCAAGGTATTTATTTCCTAAAACAATGAGGGCACTCTTTCCATCTGGTGTGACGGTACGTATCGTGTTAATAAAATTTGGTCCATCGTTATTGAATTGGGAAAGGTTTTTTGCCAATTGCCAATGACCTGTTGAATCTAGTTCAGAGTACCAGATATCCTCGCTGTCTTTGAGCCCCCCAACATTTTCGGGATGATGCCTGCGGCTGAAATACAACGTTTTGCCGTCAGGGGAGAGAAGTGGATTTAATTCATCGTATTCACTATTTACATTCTCATCCAAGTGTTCAATGTATATACCGGATGCCAATAATTGAGGCTTTGGAATGTCGGCAATAATAGGGTAAGCCGAGTCGGAAATCGCAACAGCATCGAGCGCGAAATAATCGGGGATAGCCGCACCATCAAATTCAAGTTTTACGGCAGCAACTTTATAGGGTGTCTGCTCTGTAAAGACATTCAACATCCTGCCCTTTAATGGAATGGATTGAGGGCTAAATGAATTTATTACAAACTCTCTACCTGCTTCATCATAAACAAGCACACGGTATAGAGCGCTTGGATTGTGTGATTCGGCAATGGCGATCTGTTTAATACTGATAGGGTTTTCAAATCCCAGTTTTATAAATTCTTTGCGGTTTGGTTTGTTGGGTGTCCAGGCATTTGGGTTTTGTCCCCCCGCGGGCAAAACATTGGGTTTACCAAGAGCCTGCTGAGCAGAATATTGAATGGGCGTAAGCTCCGATGAAAACTCTATGACTTTAGTGGCCCATTGAACTACCTGGGCGTTTGAAATTTGTATAAAGCCAAAGGAGATTAGGATTGCAAGTAAAAGCTTTTTCATTGAGCGCATTTATTATGGACTTGATTGCTAACTTACTCAAAATTCGCAAAACCCTTTGAAAACATTGCATTTTATAAATGTGAAATTTTATAACGCTCCGAAACGGCTATCGTTCGATCGAATGGTCATTGAACAACAAAAAGCCTACATGAAGTAAAATGCCCAATTGGTTCTCTCTGTCATCATAATAGTTTACGCTTAAACTAATAGGGCCGATGGGGGAATGGTGGACGAAAGAGGCCATGGCAGCAAGGTATAATTTGGTCAGATCAGAAGATACAGCTACTTCCTGATTTGGTTGTTGAGATAAGTAATCAAAAGGTTTGAAAAGATAGGCTTCGAGCCTGAAATCCAGCTTGCGCTTCAGCACAAAAACATTTCGCATACCTGCGGCCACAAAATTGAATGACCTAAAATTTTCAAGCAGGAGTGACCGACTGTCCTGTAGCGGAAAAAATGCTGGTGCATTAATGATTGTTCCGCGGTAGTTCATAAACGCTGGTTGATTAGACAAGACTGCTTCAAATAAATAACCAGGATGGTAGAAACTGCGCTTGTTAAAATACTGCTCAGCTCGAACGCTAACCCGTAGCCAGTTGTAAGAATCCTTTGCATTTGACGACAGAAGAGAGGTATTGCCTGGATTTAAATCTGCATCCGTATTGAAATAGAATGCGCTGGCGTAGAAAGCCCTGCCCAGTGAAGCATATTGTTTTCGATTCAGACTGTTGCTTGAAAATGTTAACCCCGCCTTGTATCCTTTCAAACGGAATTCATCTAGTGTGTCTGAACTTACAAATACTTTATCATTGGAATAGGTGTCTAGATTGTTAAAGCCTTCTGCCACAACATTTACTTTAGAACGTTTCCCTGCTGGCCTTCCCACAACAACGCCAACTTTTCTATTGGCACGCTTCAGGATGGTTGCCAGGTTGCTTCTTATTAAATCACCATTCTCGAGGTAGTTGAAACTTATATTAGAAAGGTAGGGCTCTATATATACTTGATTAAAGTAAGGAAGATCAATGCGTGCACTTGCATTCGCTTCTTTATAAAAGCTACCGGTATGAAACCCAACATAGGCATGTGTAAGCGTGTTGTTGAAATGGTAGTAGTTCAACCCAAGATAAATATTGCTGACGTCTCGCGTGGCGATAACACCACCAAAGTCAACGCTGAAATTTTTTTGTGGCCTTTTGGAAAGTTTAAAATTAAATTTTCGTGATATGGAGTCGTAAATAATATTGGGATACACATTATTAAAATAGTCCTCCGAGATAAGTTTATAATATCCTTGTGTGATTTGTGAGTGAAGAATAAGTCCTCTTTTGTTTCGCTTCGCTCCAAACACACGCTCTATATAATTAGACTGCGGTTTGGTAAATCCATCAAATATGATGTCGTCATATAGCATAGGCACATTGTGGCTATTAAACTGATTGCGCCGGGTGGCAACGTGTTCGCACTCGCTTTCTTTCGTTATTTTATTTTTAATCTCAGCCATTTGACGCATCGTCTGGTTATACCCGCTGTCAATTAATGTTTTGGCATACTTGAAATCAAAAGAGGTAAGCCCCTTGAGATTGGGTTGAATGTAAATACCGGTTGAGTCTATCTTCCCTGGATCTGATTTATCAAGCAACATAAAAATCAATGACCGTGAGATGAGGGATTCATCATTACCGAAGGGATATTCGTTAAAAATTTTAGTAGAAACATTTACTCCAATAATCACATCCGGATCAAACACTCGCTTGGAAACGTCCACAGGAAAATTATTGTAGACCCCACCATCAAATAAATATTTACCCTCAATCTTTACCGGGTTATAAAAAAAGGGAACAGATTGGCTTGCCCGCACAGCGTCACTCAAATTACCTTTTGAAAGCACGACTTCATTTTGTGTAAATATATCGGCCGTTATCACCCGCAACGGAATAAACAAGCTGTCAAAATTATTTTTAGAAATTGCCGAAGCCTCCGCCATTAATTCTGCCAGAGCAAAATTCAAAGAAAGGTCGTTGGCAATTGAAGAATTGATTTGAAAATTAAAGGTAGAGTCCAGAGCAAGGTTTAATTTGACAAAGTCTGGATTAAGATTCCCCTTATGATAATAGTAGTTAAGGCCTGTTTCATGGGTGCCATTGATCCAATGGAGAAATTTATCTGATAAAACAATCGCTTCAATTTGAGCGGGGCTCATTCCTGCTGCATAAGCTCCTCCAATAATAGCGCCCATTGAAGTCCCCACAATGTTGTCGATCGGAACATCATTTTCTTCCAACGCCTTTAGTACACCAATGTGGGCAAGACCTTTGGCTCCTCCTCCGCTGAGGACTACGCCAACTTTTTGTCCGAGAACATTAGCCGACTGAAATACGAAAATAAGGATAAGGATTTTTTTCATTCAGAAAGTAGACACAGCGTTTTCTATAACACGTAAGGTCAAAGAAAATTATATGAAACGTACTATTCGAACGAAATTTTTTACTGAATGGATGCCAATTGATCCGCTTTGATTTCAGAAAATTGGATGGCATCCAACTTCATCATCAAGTCACGTTTAACCGCTTCGAAAGCTTCAACAAATTCTTTTTTCACGGGCTCGGATGGTGGCAGCTCAACCCGTAAGGCATCTACCTGCACGCCATTTTTCCAAAACCGGTAACACAAATGCGGACCCGTAGCCAGCCCTGTGCTGCCCACAAAGCCAATGGTTTGTCCTTGTCTCACGCGCATACCGGCATGAAGACCGGGTGCAATTTTAGACATGTGAAGATATTGCGTTGAAAAAGTTCCGTTATGTTTCACCTTCACATAATTGCCATTGTTGGATTTGTATTGTGCCTCCAGAACGATACCATCTCCCACAGAACGAATAGGTGTTCCTGTGGGCGCTGCGAAGTCCGTTCCCAAATGGGCTTTGTATCTTTTTTGAACCGGGTGAAAGCGACTGCCCGAATACCGGGAGCTGATGCGGGTAAATTCGATAGGGTATTTTAGAAGTGCTTTACGCAAACTTTTACCTTCATCATCAAAATAATCAAGACCATCGCCTTGATCTAATGGAAATGCATAATAAGGACTATTGTAATGTTCAAAGTAAACACCTGTGATGTTTTCAATTCCTACCGATACGCCATCCACAAGATTTTCCTGATAGATCAATTTAAACTTATCTCCTTTTTGCAAACGTTGAAAGTCTACCTGCCAAGCAAATATGTCAACAAATTTATTGGTAAGGTCGGGCGATATGCCAAGCTCTTCGATGGTGTGTGACAAGGTTGAATTAACCACTCCGGAGATACTGCGTTCAACGGTAACCACATCTCTCTTGAACATGTCTACCGAAAGCGTGTCGCCAAATTTTATAACTATATAATCAATCAGGTTGGGTTCATAGATCATCGCCTTTGCCGTGCGTGATGAATCCTGCCCACATAGTACAGTATATTTCTTGTCAGGGGCAATTTTTCTAACATCAAAAACATTTTTTGATATGGTCGAGAGCTGGTGGATTAACTTAGCTGGTACATGATACGCTTCAAGGATATCACCTATCACCTGGTTCCTTTTAATTTTATCTTCCACTACCAAATAGTCATCAACCACAATTCCAAACAATACGGTTGGCTCTTTGATTTCAATGACAACTTTGACTGAGTCTGTTGATTCAACTTTTACAACGGGTGTAATAAAAACTTTGTTAAGTGAAACTACTGCGATTAAGAAAACCACTGCGACTGCAATGCCTGTCCATAAGGGGAATTTGATACGGTTCATTTCAAAGGTTTAAGTCAGGTTAAAAAATGTATCTGAATAAGTTTTTGTCGAAGGTAAACAACTCATTTACATTCGATTAGATTAAAAAGTAACTTACAAATTGTGTTGTTAAATATGTAAATCATTCAAAGATAATGGTTTACATATTTAATGCAAGCGCTACTTAAAGAGCGAATTGTACCTTAAGCTGGCTTTATCAAGAAAATCAATAAAAGATTTTACATCGTGGTTATAAGCATAGGGCCACGCCATTACGGTTTCGTCTATTCCTACGATTACATAAAAAGGCTGGGCGTTGTTGTTAAGGTTCGCTATTTGAATGTCGGCGTTTTTCTTTCCGATGGTTTTTTTCAATTTCTGATCATATTTTGAAGTGACCCATTCCTCTTCCGCCAATTCCGTTTTGTCATCTACATACAAGGCAACAACAACGAAGTTTTCTTGGAGTCTTTTCAATACTTGTGGATCCGACCACACCACCGCTTCCATCTCCCGACAATTGGTGCAACCATGACCAGTGAAATCTATAAATAGGGGTTTATTCAACGCACGGGCACATTCTAATGCCTGGTCATAATCGAAATACCCACTCAATCCATGCGGCAGATGAAGGAAATCGGCATACTTGGGAACCTCACATTGTTCATCAATTTTTCCTTTTTCCTTTTGCGAAAGCAAGTCAAAATCATGTGTATATAGAGGTGGTAAGTATCCGGCCAAAGCCTTTAAAGGCGCTCCCCATAAACCAGGTATTAAATACACAACAAACGATAAAACTGCACCTGCAAAAAGTAATCGGAACACGCCTAACTTCTCCACAGGACTATCGCCTTGCAATCTTATTTTACCCAGCAGGTACACGCCCAGCAATCCGAAGATGACAATCCATAAAGCGATGTTAATATCACGGTCTAACAATCCCCAGTGATAGGCCTGATCAGCAATGCTCAAAAATTTCAAACTCAAGCCGAGTTCAATAAACCCCAGCGTAACTTTTACGGTATTAAGCCAGCCCCCCGATTTAGGCAGACTTTTTATCAGCTCTGGAAAGAAAGCAAAAAAGGTAAAGGGCAACGCAAACGCCAATGAATAAAAAAACATCATTGAAATCGGTTTTATAATTTCGCCACCCGCTGAAAATGTGAGTACACTACCCACGATAGGAACCGTGCAGCTGAAGGAAACCAATACCAGTGTAGTGGCCATAAAGAAAACACCCAAAAGTCCACCCTTCTCCGCTTGCTGATCTACTTTGTTCACCAATTTGTGTGGAGCTGTGATTTCAAAAAGGCCAAAGAATGATAAGGCAAAAACAATAAAGATGACGAACACAAAAAGGTTGGGGATCCAATGTGTGGCCAGTGCATTTAATCCTTCAGGTCCTAGCAAAATAGCAAACAGTGTTCCGGCAGATGTATAGATGGCAATGATAGAAATGCCAAAGACCAGCGCTTTTTTTATGCCTTGCCACTTCGATTGGTTATCCCTCAAAAAGAAAGTCACCGTCATAGGTACCATAGGAAAAACACAAGGGGTAAGTAACGCCGCGAAGCCCGCCAAAAAAGCGAGGAACAATAAAGCACCAAAAGACTCTTGGCCATAAGAAGCTTCGCCATCAAGCAGTGTTGGATCTAAGACAGGGCCCGTATGTGAAGTGTACTTTTTTTCAGCCACAAAAACATTTTGCTTTGCTGAGTCTGTTACATCTGTTACAGAAGAGGCAACCGTTGTGGGCTCTTGTAGTTTGGTTTCAACGTTAGGCGCTTCGTCTTTACTTTGTGACGATGAAGCAACATGTATCGAGAGATTAATTTCGCCATCAAAGGGAATGCATTTTCCTTCCTTGTCGGAACATACCTGGCCATCATACGCGCCTTTTACTACTAAATCGGGCTTAATTATTTTTATCTTCTGGCGAAACTCAGCTTTCTTTTCAAAAATCCTGACATCACAATCAAACGTTTTGTCATGTTTGCCTTTATCGTTGATGGCCCGGAGTGTTCCAATGGTTTTGTACGTTGAATTATTTTCTAAGACAACGTTCATTAAAATAGGTCCGCAGTCAGGGTCGAAACCCACAGAATAAACATGCCAGCCCTCATCAATGGTTGCTTTGAGAATGATGTCAACCTCATCCCCAATCTTCACTTCTTTCTTTGAAGATTCAATTACCCAGTGTGTGGGTTCAAGAATTTGGGCAAATGCTGAACACGATACAAGGAGAAGAAAAGTTACGCTACTAATCAATCGCATATGACTGAGTTTAATTTTCATCGTGATTCTAACTATTAAAAGAATTCCTTAGTTCACCCACTTGCCGACTAAAGTGTTTACAAGACAATATCAATTTGCCCTCTCAATAAATCATCAAATGTTTCGCGTTTACGAATCAATTTGGCCTCACCATTTATCACCATTACTTCGGCTGGTTTTAATCGCGAATTATAATTGGATGACATAGAGAAACAGTAAGCACCAGCATTTAGCATTGCCAATGTATCACCTTCGCGCACCTCGTTCATTTTTCTATCTGTACCAAATGTATCCGTTTCACATATGTATCCCACAACCGTGTAAAGTTTATGTGCCCCTTTTGGATTGCTTACGTTCACAATATGGTGATACGAATCGTACATCATGGGGCGTATCAAATGGTTCAAGCCAGAGTTTACACCCACAAACGTTACGGATGGTGTTGACTTCACTACATTGGCATTGACAAAAAGATACCCAGCCTCACTCACTATAAATTTTCCGGGCTCTATCCATAGCTCAAGCTTGCGGCCAAACTGTTCACAGAACTCATTGAACTTCTTGCTCAGTTGCAAACCGAGGTCATATACATTGGTGGTGATATCTCCATCTTTATAGGCTACTTTAAAACCACTTCCAAAATCCAGAAATTTCAAGTCTTTGAAATCGCGTGCCACACTAAAAAGTATTTCGGCCATTTTCAAAAACACTTCCGTCTCTGTTATTTCAGATCCCGTATGAATGTGCAACCCGTTTACGGTAATGTCATATTTCGAAACGATATCGATAATCTCTGGAAGCTGATAAATGGATATGCCGAATTTTGAATTGCTATGGCCAGTCGAAATTTTGTAGTTTCCTCCCGCCATAATGTGTGGATTCAACCGAATGCCACAAGGGTAATCCGATCCGTATTTTTCACCAAATTTTTGAAGCGCAGAAAGATTGTCGAGGTTAATACATAAGCCCAGTTTCACACCTTCTTCTATTTCACTAAAATCAACACAGTTGGGTGTGTACATTATTTCACCGGGGAGGAACCCTGCCCCTAACGCCATCTGCACTTCCTGAATGGAAACCACGTCTACACCTGATCCCTGTTTTTTTAACAACTTTAAAACAGAAATATTAGTAAGCGCCTTAGCTGCATACTTAATTTTAATGTTGGTGTTGGAAAATGCACCTTGAAGGCTTTTGAATTGATAAATAATTTTGTCCGCATCATATACATATAGAGGCGATCCAAATTCTTTGCAAATGTCCAGGACGTTTAATCCTTGAATGGTGTAAATACCGTTTTCTTGATTCATGTGTTAATGCCTATTTCCTATGGGTTATGGAATCTCCTGTTCTGTTATCATCCTTGTGGAATGAAACGCAGTGCCTGGAGATTTCATATTTAAAAATAAAAGTCTCAAATATAGGCACGATGAAATTCATATTGGCGTCTTACCTTTGAGGTATGAAA
The DNA here is from genome assembly GCA_038218385.1 of Cytophagales bacterium. Classification (GTDB taxonomy): domain Bacteria; phylum Bacteroidota; class Bacteroidia; order Cytophagales; family Cyclobacteriaceae; genus JBBRKB01. The sequence goes on from JBBRKB010000036.1 coordinate 14,366, forward strand.
TTATTTTACCGAGAGTATGGCGATACTGGAAAGCCGCTGTTAATCCTTCACGGGCTTTTTGGTTCATCCGACAATTGGCTCACACAAGCAAAATTTTTGAGTGTCGATTATCATGTTTACCTCCTTGATCAACGTAACCATGGACTGTCACCAAAAGGTGATGAGCATAACTATGAAGTACTGGCAGAAGATATACGTGAGTTTATTGAAGAATATAATATTCCTTCTCCTATTTTAATCGGCCATTCCATGGGAGGCAAGGCCGTTATGAAATTTGCTCTCAATTATCCAGAGCTAATCGAAAAAATTGTCATTGTCGATATTGCCCCGAAGGCATACCCGATTCAGCATGATCGTATTCTTGAAGGATTGAAGAACATTCCGATCGAGTCCATCAAATCCAGAAACGAAGCAGACGAGATTTTATCCGAATATGTAAGCGAACGAGATGTAAGGCAATTTCTCTTAAAGAACCTCGATAGGTCAGATCAAGGTGGTTTTGACTGGAAAATTAATCTGTCTGTACTTGACGATAACATTAACATTATTTCCGAAGGAATTAACGAATCAAAGACCTGTAACCTCCCCGCATTATTTATAAATGGCGCCAAGTCAGACTACATTACCGAAAAAGACAGCCCTCTTATTAAAAAAATGTTTCCAAATCACACGTTGGTGACGATAGACTCTGGTCACTGGATACATGCGGAGAAACCTCAAGAGTTTCTGAAGGTTATTCAAAATTTTATTGGCATCTAATGAAATGAGTATAAAGGCCACCACCCCTCTGCGGTATGCTAATAGCTGCGAATTCCCTGTCTCCCAACAGGCAGGCCTGTGTCCCCCTAAAAACAATTAGTAACACATGAAACGACTGGTCACTGCCTTTCTTCTGATGGGCTCCTATGCTGGCTACTCACAGCTTACCCAATACTGGGCAGATATTACTGTTCAGAAAAAAGTATCTGCACGTGTATCATGGGCCATTCAAGGAGGGCCTCGTTTCCAAACATCGTATGGTCTTTATTCAGAATTTATAACCTCCAATGTGAATTATAAATTATCAAAAGTCTTCACGGCTGTAGGCGGGTTTTCTTATTTTCATAGTAACCCACCCAAAAAAGATCATCAGAATGAAATCAGACCCTGGCAAGGACTCCGGGCTGATTTCAAACTTCACCAACGCATATTATTTTTAAATACCGTGCGTATAGAAGAACGATGGCTTATATACCCGACCCGAAAAGATTTGATTTATCGGTTTAGGTACCAAACAGGATTTGATTTTACCTTTCTGCAAAGCCCAGAAAAAGCAACCAAGACCTACGTGCCTGTATCCTTGGAGATTTTTGAA
>JBBRKB010000037.1:0-15460 GCA_038218385.1 Cytophagales bacterium
AACATTGCCAAAGGCAACCCAGAAAAAATAGAGCAGTTGGCCAATGATCTTGAGTCCAAGGTTGGAGACTTTGATGAGCTGACCGAACTCCAGAAGTACGATGACATGATGAAACGTTATCAAGATCCGGAGGTGATGAAGGAAGAAGCCCTTAACAAAGCAAAGGAAACAGCCGTCAATCACTTCATTGGTCACGAAGCAGAATTGAAAGCAGCGCTTGAAGAATTTGCCAAAATACGATCTAAAATTCCCGACCCATCTGGTGTTTACGATATGTTGAAGAAGCACTCCAATCCATTGAAAGGAAAACCTTTGGCAGATCGATTGGTGGTGGGTATGTATTTACAAATTCAGAATAACGATGCACTGTTGCTTGACTTGAATCCAAATCTTGGCTATCGGATAAATGGCCGATGGATGGTTGGAGTCGGATGGAATGAAAGGTTGGCCTATAGTTTTGATGAAAATGAATTTATAAAACCATTGCGCATATACGGCCCGAGAATGTTCGTGCAATTTAAATTAAAATCGAACTTTTGGTTAAAGGCGGATATCGAGAACATGAGCATATGGAAACCCGGAATGTCAAATGATGTGGGCGTTCGCAAAGGAGTATGGAGTTACTTCGGTGGCTTCAAAAAAGATTTTCAATTATCTAAAATATTCTGGGGCAATGTGCAGGTACTTTACAATATGTACAACCCCGATAAACAAAGTCCATATAACAGCCGGATAAACATTCGATTTGGTTTTGATTTGCCTTTTCATAAAAAAGAGAAAACCATAAACCTAAAGTAAAATTATGGCCAGGTTGATGTGTTAACTTATCCTGTTTTTGGAATAGCTTTTATAGGTTATTAATCCACAGACGAGTTGCTTCTAAATTTTTCAAAATTACATCAAGGTTTTAGACGTTACCTTCTCGATTATGGTTGTGTAATAGGCCTCATATTTTGGTAAAATCTTTGAAATATCAAATTCTTTTGCCCGGGCAACCGCATTGGCTTTAAATGTAGGTAGATTATCTTTATCAAGAACCTTTAAGGCGTTTCGTGTCATGTCTTCGGTGTCTCCGATAGCACTCATAAAACCGGTTACACCTTGTAGATTAAGCTCAGGAATACCTCCAGCGTTAGATGAGATCACAGGCACTTCGCAGGCCATGGCTTCAAGTGCAGCCAGTCCGAAACTCTCTTTTTCAGAAGGCAATAAAAATAAATCGGCAACAGACAGTACTTCTTCTACAGCCTCCAATTTTCCAAGAAAGCGCACATCATCGCAGATGCCCATTTCCCTGCATGCCGTTTCGGCCACAATGCGTTCGGGGCCATCGCCTATCATCAACAATTTCGCAGGAATTTCTTTTCGGATGTTTGCAAATACGGTAATGACATTGTCTATCCGTTTTACTTTTCTGAAATTGGATGTGTGGACGATCAACACCTCATCATTGGGACATATAGCTTTTTTGAAATGGTCTTTCTTTTGTTTTTTGAATTTTTCAAGATCAATAAAATTAGAAATTACTTCGATCTCTTGGGTGATCTTAAAGTGCTGAAGTGTTTCAGCTTTTAGATCGTGCGACACAGCCGTTACACCATCCGACTGGTTTATACTAAAGGTGACCACGGGTGCATACGATGAATCTTTTCCCACCAATGTAATGTCAGTGCCGTGCAGGGTAGTTACCACGGGTATCATGATGCCCTGGGTTTTCAAAATTTCTTTTGCCATAAACGCTGCCGAAGCATGGGGTATGGCATAGTGCACGTGTAACAAATCGAGCTTTTCATTTTTTACAACGTCTACCATTTTACTGGCAAGCGCTGTTTCATAAGGTGGGTATTCAAAGAGTGGGTAGGTCCGGAAATTTACTTCATGATAGTAAAGATTTTCATTTAGGAAGTCGAGCCGTGTCGGCTGCGAGTAGGTGATGAAATGAACTTTGTGTCCTTCTTTGGCCAATGCTTTTCCTAATTCGGTGGCTACTACACCACTGCCTCCAAATGTTGGATAACATACAATTCCGATTCTGATCTGTTTCACTCGTGTTCAATTATGGTTTAGTATCGTCATGGTGTTGTTTGAACCCACTCATCGCGAATCAAAATTGGGTTTTCACAATAGCTGAAAATGGATTGATAGATAACATCCTGAATCCGAGAACGGATACCAGCGGTTAAAAGTTTATTGTTGGTCATACTGGGGTGAACTCTGTTGGATAAAAATACATACACGAGATCAAATTCGGGATCGACCCAGATGCAGGTACCGGTGAACCCTGTATGCCCAAACGTTTTCGGTGAAGCATACAAGGAGGTAGGACTGTTCCAATCACTTTGAATAGGTCTGTCCCACCCGAGTCCGCGCCTGCTCGAATCAAATTGTTTGCGTGTAAATATCTTGACGGTTTCAGGCTTATAATATTGTATTCCGCCATATTCACCTTGCTGCAAAAGCATTTGGCCTACCTTGGCTAAGTCACGCGCGTCACTGAAAAGACCGGCATGTCCGGCCACACCTCCTTGCATGGCCGCCCCTTGATCATGCACAGTTCCTGTCAGAAGTGTTCTTCGAAAGAGTTTATCATTTTCTGTTGGGGCAATTTGTACAGGTAAAAATCGGGACAAAGGAAGGAAGCCCGTGGTGTTTGCTCCCAGCGGCTCATAAAGGTTTTGATTTAAAAAATCTTCCAACGGTTGATTCAGAACTTTTTCAGCGAGGTGTTGCATAATGTAAAAACCCATGTCGCTGTATTTGTAGTCGAAAGATGTGCGATCCATTTTGGCGCGCATTTTTGCATTGATGATCCAATGCCACAAACTATCGCGCATACCGGTGGATGCATACAGATGGTTGGCCACCTGATACGGATATTCTTTAGATAAATTTTTATTATAGAACACAGGTAGGAAAACTGTATCTTTTAAAGTGTTTGACCAAAAAGGAAGAAACGGCCAAAGGCCTGCCTGGTGTGTGAGAATCTCTTTTATGGTAATATCTTTTTTGTTTGACACTTTTAATTCAGGAAGGTAATACGAAGCTTTTTTGTTATAATCGATTAACCCACGATCGTGCATGAACATAACCGCCTGTAGGGTCGCTATTACTTTGGTAACAGAGGCAAGGTCATAAATAGTGGAGTCCGTCACAGGTATCATGTTGGCATAGGTTTGATAGCCGAATGATTTTTCATACACGATCTTACCTTTGCGTGCCACCAACACATGGCAGCCGGGTGTTGCTTTTATATCGATAGCTTCTTTTGCAATTTTTTCTATTTGTTCCAGTACATGAGGATTAAGACCAGCTTCTTCTGGCAGAGCAAATTGAAACCGCTTTAAGGATGGTGTAGCCACACCTGTTCCTTCTTTTATAGTAGGGCTAACAGTAAGTGGTAGTTTGGCTTTTAAGGGTAGAGCCCCAAACACAGCTTGTGCTGTTATGCGAAGTGTTTCATCATCATCTGCGTACGCTTGTATAAGGTTGTTGAATTTTTCAACAGCGCGGAGTTGATTTGGATTTTGAAAATTACAAACTACAATTTGTTTTTCACTTTCTAGGGTTTGAAGACGTCCAATTAATTGCTTGTCATCTGAGTCGAGTATCTTAAACATGTTAAGGATGATGACATCCGATGCCTGAGCAATCTTAAAAATTTCATCGGGCTTGGCGCGATCATCCACATGGTGAAACCGAGTGTATTTATTTGCCAGTTGATTAAAAGCATTGTTTGTTTCTTTACCCATGGAGATGGTAAGAAATCTTTTCCCATCCAGATTTTTAATAGGAAGAAATCCCTGCTCATCTTTCACTACCGTAACAATGTTTGCTATGAGTTGCTTGTTAAACAATTGACCATCGAGCGTATGTAGCTCCTGATAAAGATCTTCGGGTGAACCCGGTTTTGCATCAAAGAGATGGTTTTCAATTTTAGCAATCAAAATCTTTCTAACGGTTTCATCCAACTGCGCTTCAAAACGTTTTTCCTTTTTCATCAACCGTTTTATTTTCCGTATGGCCGGATTGATGTCATCCGGAAAAAGGATCATGTCGTTGCCAGCCTCAAAAGCAAGTACTTCTGCTTCACCTCCATTGTATTTGCCCGTTTGGTTTTGAATTTCAGGAATGCTTACAAACACGAGCCCTTTGTAATCCAATTCTTTTCGCAACCATTGTCCTGCATAAATGGTAGAAAGTAAGGCAGGCGAATATTTATTTCGCTTAATGGTTTTCTTTTTTTCATAGAACAGTGGAAACTCCGTTGATGCAGGCAACACACATTTGATTCCATTGGTGAAGAGTTGGCGATAGGGATAAATCGTGGTCGAGTCAATGTACGCATTAAGCCTAGGCAGTGCATCTTTCTTTACTTCCACAATGGTGATGCCTTGCATCGGAAATCTTTTGGCGCAGGCCATAATACCATGGTCTTGCAGACCGCGCATAAAGGCAACCGCTTTGTTGGCCACGTTTATTTTATTGGAACCAAAGGCATCGCTAGGTGTATCGATTTCATCAGGGAAAATAAGATCACCTGAAGGGCCGAAGTTCAGGTTGATGCCCAGCAATTTCATTTGATGGGCAATTTCAGTTGCTGTCTGGTAGACCAATGTGTCATTTGCCAATGCACCGAGTGCTATGTTAGAAGGGAAAACAAAAGCACTGTCTATTTTTCTTCCAACGCCACCAGCGCCATCTATTCCAATGAATAGGGGGATAGTAGAATTATTTTGTACATAGTCAATAAGCTGAGTCACCTTGCTGATACTTCCGTCCATCAAAATAATTCCACCCACAAAGTGACTTTTCACTGCTGTTTCTATTTCATCTAAGTAATGTCGATCAGAATTTGCATATACCGGAACCATGAACAACTGACCAATCTTCTCATCGAGGCTGAGGGTTTGGAGCAAACTGTCGACACGGGCTATTGTGGTTTGTGCATGAAGCCGAAAAAGCAGGCTGCACATCACCAGGAGGGATAAAAAAACTTTTTTGTACATCTACCTGTTAGGTTTTGTAATTAAAAGATTATGTAGGCATTTTTGTCATGCCGAAGTTAAAAAAATTCACTTTGATAAAGGCGCAAGATGAAGCTACCAACGTTATTTACCAAAATACCAAAATACAAACGGTTCAATTACGAACCCCGGTGGTACGACCCACAGGAAGAGCAACGTAAGGAGCGTGAAGAACGTATCAGAAGCGAATTAAAATTGAAAGCGGATGTTGGTGTAAGTGACGAGGTCAATAATGATGAGAGTGCATACCGTTCAAGTATTTCCGGATCCTTCAAAAATGCGCGCCGCACCGCTAGCCGCCAGCCGGATACGTCTACCAGCATGCTCAGGCTTATTTTAACAACCTTTATTGTTATTTGGTTGATTGCTTTCCTGCAATTTGGTAACGTTGCCCTTTATGGTTTGTTCCTGGTAGTTCCTTTTTATTTTTTCTTGAAATTCAGGAGAGGCCGGGGATAAGCAGCATCTAAAAGGACGCATGCCAGATATTATCCACTTACTACCTGATTCTATTGCCAACCAGATTGCCGCTGGTGAAGTTGTTCAACGTCCTGCTTCTGCAGTAAAAGAATTGTTGGAAAATGCGATCGATGCTGGTGCTACCGATATTCACTTAATTGTAAAAGAATCGGGCAAGGTACTGTTGCAAGTAATCGACAATGGATCGGGTATGTCGGAGACCGATGCGCGCATGAGTCTTGAACGACACGCTACTTCTAAAATCAAAAAAGCCGAAGATCTTTTTACCATACGCACGATGGGCTTTCGTGGCGAAGCATTGGCATCTGTAGCTGCGGTTTCACAGTTTGAAATGAAGACGCGCAAAAGTGATCAGGAGCTCGGAACATTATTGGTTGTGGAGGCTTCGGAAGTAAAACGCCAAGAGCCGGTGGCATGCGAGAAGGGAACCAACATTACCATTAAGAATTTATTTTACAACATACCTGCACGCCGTAATTTTTTAAAATCCAATGCCGTGGAGGCTCGGCATATTGCGGATGAGTTTCAACACATCGCTTTGGCCCATCCTGAAATTGCTTTTTCCTATATTCATAATGACTCTCTGGAATATGAATTGTCAGCCGCCAAACTAAGCCAACGGATTGTTTCCATTTTCGGAAAATCATACCAACACCAATTGGCGCCGTGCAAAGAAGAGACTTCGTTGGTGCAAATACATGGCTATGTGGGCAGGCCCGAAGCCTCCAAGCGTACGCGTGGCGAACAATTTCTTTTTGTAAACAACAGGTTTATAAGAAGTAATTATTTACACCACGCTATAATGGGAGCATTTGAAGGCTTGTTGCCCGAAGGAAGTTTCCCCTTTTATGTGTTGTTCATTGAGATTGATCCCAAGCACATTGATGTAAATGTTCACCCCACAAAAACAGAAATAAAATTTGATGATGAACGCACCGTGTATGGTGTCATGCTCTCTACGGTGAGGCAGGCATTGGGCACACATAACCTCACACCTGCCATTGATTTTGCAGGAGATGTGAACATCATTACAAAATTGCAGAATACCCCAACAGATAAAACAAAAGAAATTTATTTTGATGAACGCTTTCAATCGAGTTTCCAACGATCGAATCTTCAGAATTGGGAAAAGCTGCTGGAAGGTGATTGGACAAGTAAGCTGACAGCTAAGCCTGCCGATGCCCCTGTGCATGAATTACGCTTTGAAAGTTCGTTGAACCATCCCGAGAATGAACCGAAACCTCAAGCCGAGCGATGGCTGGTGCAATTGCAAAATCAATTTATCTTGCGCCAGGTGCGTTCGGGGTTAATGTTGATCGACCAACAGGGGGCACATCAGCGCATCTTGTATGAAAAAAATTTAGAACGTTTGCGTAACCGCGTGGGTGAAAGTCAGCAATCTTTGTTTCCCCAAGCCATTGAACTTTCCCCTTCTGATTTTGCCATGATCATGGAAATGGAACAAGAGATAGTGGCGTTGGGATTTCGTTTTGACGAGTTTGGCAAAAATGCTTTGCTTATCACCGGCATACCGGCACACATAGCGGCGGGCAATGAGAAAGTGTTGTTCGAGGGATTGTTTGAACAATTTAAGATAAACCAATCCGAGTTGTTTCTGCCCATTCAGGAAAACCTGGCCAGGGCGTTGGCAGGTCGCGCCAGTATTAAAACGGGGCAGTTATTGCAGCGGGAAGAGATGCAAAGCCTGGTCGATCAATTATTTGTTTGCAAAACACCAAATTATTCTCCTGATGGGATGCCAACATTTTTTATTTTTGAACTTGGTAAAATTCAAAATCATTTCAACCGTCTTTAGAAACGGACGTTGAATGATGTAATACTTAACTTTAGATATGCTCAGACTCACACCGGTTGTAAAGAACATTATTATTATAAATGTGATTGTTTTCGTTGCAGGGATGCTTGCGCCTCGGGTTGATATTTCTGCTTGTTTCGGACAAATCAATTTGGGCAACCAGGATTTAATAACGGCTTACCTTGCGTTGTTTAATGTAAGCACGCCTTGTTTTAAGCCTTATCAATTATTTACCTACATGTTTGTGCATGGCGGGTTTTTCCATATATTTTTCAACATGCTGGCATTGGCTTTTCTGGGTCCCATCATTGAATCATTCTGGGGTGCAAAAAAGTTTTTAATGTTTTATATCATAACCGGGATAGGTGCTGCGGTGTTTAATATATTGATCGGCTATGTGTTTCCCGGTGGATCATTCGGATTGATGGTAGGTGCTTCAGGTGCGGTGTATGGTGTGCTTACTGCTTTTGGTGTATTATTTCCTAACATGGAGCTTAGACTTTTATTCCCGCCCATACCTGTAAAAGCAAAGAACCTCGTATTGGTTCTGGGTGGTATTGCAATTTATTCAGGATTTATGGGACGCTCTGGAGACAATACCGCACACTTTGCGCATCTTGGTGGTATTGTTGTTGCGTTTATTTTAATTACAATCTGGCGGAAGCGTGGAGATATGCAGTCATAGTGAGGGAGAAGATTAACAAGGAACAGGATCAAACGATATTCAAATAATGTATACTAAAAATATTTCCCTGTAAGGATGCTTGAAGAATTTAAACAAGCTTTTAACCGACACAACAATGCCACTGCGCAGTTGATCATTATTAATGTGGTTGTGTTTGCTCTCTTGATATCCATAGACTTTGTCACATGGATAGCAGGTGTAGAATATATTTTTGATTTTGTCTATCGCCAGTTCAGCATTCCATCATCATATGCTGAATTCTTTACAAGACCCTGGACGCTTTTAACATACATGTTCTCCCATAGCATTCATGATATATTCCATATCATCTTCAATATGTTGGTGCTTTACTGGTTCGGTCGCATATTTGTTGAATACCTGGGAAGTGATAAACTCGTTGCCGTGTATGCATTGGGCGGTTTGGCTGGTGGATTGTGTTATTTGATTATTTACAATTTAAATATTCAATATTTCGGTGATGCTGAAATGGTAGGTGCGTCTGGTGCTATCTTCGCCATTGTTGTGGCCACAGCAACATTACTTCCTGATTATACTTTTCATCTTATTTTTATCGGGCCTGTCAAGATAAAATACATTGCCATTTTCTATGTTGTACTATCGTTGCTCTATGTTCGGCAGGGTGTAAATTTTGGCGGAAACATTGCCCACCTTGGGGGCGCAGCAATGGGCTTTGTTTACATCAAACAGTTACAACAAGGCAGTAACTGGGGAGCATGGGTCACCGCATTTCTGGATTGGGTCAAAGGGTTGGTTAAACCGCAGTCGAAAGTGAAAGTATCATACCGTAGTGATAAGCAGCAAAAGCAAAAACCAAAACAGCCTGCAGAAAAAATTTCCCAGGATGAAATAGATACCATACTAGACAAGATTTCAGTTGGCGGCTACGAAAGCCTGACAAGGGATGAGAAGGAGAAGTTGTTTGATGCCTCCAAAAAATAGGTACGAGGTCAGATGCACGAGGGTTGGGCAAGTACAAATTTAGAATGACGAGTGACGAATTTTGAATACGCTGATTTCTGCTTTGTGAGTTAGAAGGTAAAATCATTCTCCCTTAGGGAGTTAGAGGGTAATCAGTTTTGCCAATGTGAATGCCGCAGCAGCAGCTAGTGCGCCAACAACCGTTACCCGTAACGCGCCTTTAAAAATGGGCTGACCAGTTAGTTTGCTTTTCACAATTCCAAAGACAACAAGAGAAGCAAGGGTAATGATGGTTGAGAACAATAAGCCACGTTCAACATTGTCGTTAAAAAAATAGGCACTTAGCGGAATAAATCCACCAATAACATACGATATACCGATGATGAAAGCACTTTGATGGGCACGGTTTTTATCAGGTCGCTCTAGGCCCAACTCAAAGCGCATCATAAAGTCGACCCATTTTTTTTTATCCTGCGCAATGGCGTTAGCTACTTTATCCTGCAGCTCTTCATCCAATCCATAGGCTGCGAAAATTTCTTTTGTCTCGGCAATTTCGACATCGTGAAATTTTTCCACTTCCTCATACTCACGCCGCTCTTCCGAATCGTAATGTTCTATTTGTGTTTGTCCGGCCAGGTACCCACCGAGTCCCATTGCAATGGAGCCTGCAGCAATTTCGGCTAGGCCAGCCGTGATCACAATGGCCGTTGAATCAACAGCACCACTTAGTCCCGCAGCAAGGGCGAAGGGTACCGTGAGGCCATCCGACATACCGATCACAAAGTCGCGTACTTTCTCTGAGCTTTGAAAATGTTCTTCCTCGTTCATGGGGTGAAGTTACAACTTTCACAATATGTTTTCTTAAGAAAGGAATCGTCAAGCAGTTGAAATGATACACCCCCATTTTTAATAGCATCGAAAATTTTACAGAATCGATTATTGTTAATATTGATGGCATTTAACATCGTAGCGCGATACGATTTGTTTGCTGTATTTTTTGGATAAAATATCGTAAGGTGCAGATAATAGAAAAGTAAATCTTCTGAAACCTCAATCGACTTTATTCGACTGTATAAGACCTTCTCGGCCCAGTCAAATTTACTGTAGTAGGAAAGATATTTTGCAAGGTTGACCAAATCATCATCATTAAGCATGAGCGTTTGGTAGGTCTGGAAGACAAATTTTACCGACTGGTCTTTTTGTGAATATTTCTTTTGCTTAAAATAAGTCTCGGTTAAAATGATATGATAATTAATTAAAAGACGCCTGATAAGGCTTTCCTCAATGTTCATTTTGCGAAGTGATTCTATCTCACGTTTAAGGCTTTCGTTTTCATCTACATGTAAAGTGCTGGAGAGCCAACCTTGTAATTTTACTGCGCAGAGATTATATTTTATTTTGGGATTATTCGGAAGTAGTTCATCTAGTTTTGAAAACGTTTGAATGGCTTCAAAGGAATTTGAGTATGATTGCTCATACAAGAAGGATGCTTGGTTGTTCAGAAGTCCGCCAAACTCAAGCGCTTTAGGAACTTCTAGCTTATTTAAAAAGGTTTCGGGGATTTCCTGCTTTTCGATTTTATGAAAAATAATTTGCTGAAGGTATAAGGCCTCATCGATATTTTTATCGGCAATAGAATTATCAAAGTATTGTTTTAATGATTCTTCATTGCTGTTCAAATAAGAAACTCTTTTTTCAAGCACTAATTCGACAATTCCTTTCCTGTGATTTTGGAGTATGGGCTCCAGTTTGTTTAATAAATCTTTTGACCTTAATTTATTTTTTACCTCATCTTTTGAGAGCGGCATCAAGTAGCTGTATCCGGTACCGTTAATGTCTTCGAGAAACTCTACCCAGTTTTCGTATGTGAGAACAGTAGATACGATTTTTTCAGTTTGAAAAGTTTGCAAGGCATTAACAATGCTTGTAGCACGTTCTTGTTGTAAATCCATATTGCGATCAAGGGTACCTTCAACCGATGTAAAGGCTTTGATGGTTATGGATTTAATCTCGTAGTCGGTAAGAAGAAGGGAATCATAAAGCGGTTTAATGTCAGTTTTATTATAAGTCGATTTGTCTTTTTCAAAAGGTATTTCAAAACGAAGTGTTTTGCTTAATTCCTTATACTTCTCCTTAAGAAGATCGGAGGTTAAGGTATCATAAAATAAACCCATTTTTAGTATGCCCCACCCGTGATAGTCTACATTAACAATCTTGTTATAATAACATAGGTTTTTGTTTTCTATTATTATAATATTTTGTTCCAGGTTAGAATTAAGTAACGACTTGGGGATTACGCCTACGCGAATCTTAATGAAGTCATCCGGAGTAACCACTGAAATCTTTCTTATTTCGTTACGATAAAGTGGAGGTAATAGGTAGCCTTTGTGAAGCCAACTCGTTGATAGTCGCTGTGTATTATCACATTTGTACTGATCCTGCTGGACCAAATCAATTGAAATTCCATCCTTTTTTGATTTAATAAGCTCGCCAAACCACTTAGGATCATTGAAATAAAGGATAACGCTGTCGCCTTCAATCTCAGTTCCAAAGCGTGATTCCTGTGGCATGGAACGAAGGACTTCATAGGTATCTTTACAAATTTTTTTGGCCTTCTTACCAGGGTTCTTGATATTAAAAGTTTCCCGGTTTGTGGTTTGGCATATTCCCGTAAAGGCGATGAGGTAGAGGAAAAGGATAAGTAAAAGTGATTTCATTTTATTAAAATTTAGTTGCCACTAACGATTAATTGCAAAAAGATAAAAAGTCACACATAGGTTACATATCAACGGCAACTACTACTCTCCTGACAAAAATAATTGTTTAATATGCTCAGCACCGTTTCTTCATCTTTCCATTCAATGGAGGCGATTCGATTCAGGTTGAATTTTAAAATGAGTTGATAGTATTCCTCTTCTGTGAGTTTATATTTTTTCATTGTGACATCACGAAAATCCGGATCCGATACAAGGGTGGAGTAGGACTTTACTTTGTCGTTTGCTTCAATAAGCTTATGAAGTTTCCTTCTTTCTTTCTGATATTTTGAAAAATAATCAAAAGATACTCCTCCGTTGGACGTCACAAGTTTGGCCGCCTTTGGCTGGCGATAAACAAAGGGTTTTTTATCTTGTATGTAGGGGGATCGAATTTGTGTGCCTGTGACTACAATGGCCTGCAGATAGGTAACATCTTCCGACATCATAATGAGGATATCCTCTTCGTTGAACAACACGGGAAAGGCAAAGGGTTTATAGCCAACAACGGAAAACAAAAGTGTATCAAAGGGCTTGACTGAAATTTCAAAGAAACCTTTATCGTCCGTTACTATTCCTGAATGTTTATTTTTTACCTGCACATGGGTATTGGCGAGCGACTTAAACGAGAGTGAGTCTACTACCATGCCGCTGACCTTTACCTGTGAAAAGCCCACAAGGGAAAGGAGAAGGAAATACGTAAGGGAAATGAGTTTCCGGTACATCTTCATCAGGATGAATGAGACTTGAAGATAGTTTAAGTTTAGGTATTTAACTTTTGTTTGCTAATTGGCCGCACGCTGCGTCAATGTCTTTTCCACGGCTTTTACGAATGCGCGTTGTTATTCCATTTCTTTCCAGCAAGTCCATGTACATGGTCAAAACTTCAAGAGGAGCTTGTTGAAACTCACCATCATCAATTGGATTATATTCAATCAAATTCACTTTGCATGGAATTACTTTGCAAAATTTCAATAATGCTTGGGCATCTACTTCTTTGTCGTTGATCCCTTTCCACACCACATATTCGTACGTGACTTTTCGTTTTGTTAACGTGTACCAATGTTTGAGGGCGTCAGCAAGATCTTCCAAAGAATTGGTATCGTTGATGGGCATGATAGCCGAGCGCGTTTCATTTATAGCTGAATGCAAGGACACTGCGAGATTAAATTTTACACCTTCGTCAGCAATTTTCCGGATCATCTTGGCAACACCCACGGTGGATAGGGTAATTCTTTTAGCGGCCATGTTCAATCCTTTCGGTGATGTGATTTTGTCGATGGCATCAATCACGTTGGCATAGTTGAGCATGGGCTCACCCATTCCCATAAACACAATGTTGGTTAACGGTCGGTTGAAGAATAACTCCGATTGTTCTTTGATCGCCACTACCTGATCGTAGATTTCATCGGGACTAAGATTGCGCATTCGCTTGAGCCTCGCTGTAGCGCAGAACTTACAATCGAGACTACAACCCACTTGTGACGAGACGCAGGCCGTGATTCTTTTTTCATGTGGTATTAATACCGACTCTACAATCAATCCATCGTGAAGCTTCACGGCATTTTTGATGGTGCCGTCTATGCTGCGTTGCATGTTGTCAACATGGATGTGGTTGATCGCGAAATGTTCTTTCAATAATTCACGCGTGGGTAGTGAAAGGTTTGTCATTTGGTCAAAATCCTTGCAGCCTTTTTTCCAGAGCCACTCATACACTTGAGTAGCACGAAACGGCTTGTCACCGTTTTCAACAAAAAATGCCTTTAACTCCTCCAGGGAAAGTTTCCGTATGTCCCGCTTGTTCACCGTGTCAATCATGCCACAAATGTACAGATGATTAAATGGATTTTAAGGAACGATTAAAGGTTATTGGCAGATCGGGCAAGAATTTACTTCACCCCAATCTTCACAAAAATCCTTGTTTCACAAGCCCGTGCTGCGTTGGAAAAAATAAGTGAATCAGAAGTCAATCTTTCAATATCATAAGAGCCAATAAGAAGATGGGATTTTTTATCCAACATATACAGCACGTCACCATCAACTTTATACATAAAATTTGATGTCTTGTTTGCTTTACGTTTGTCAATCATCTTGAGGCTTTCAGAGCCCATGTTGTTGTCCTTGAATTCAATCACACTGTTTGTTCCCCGCGATTGGCTTTTCATATTATTCAACAGCTCATTTGTCTCCTCGTCTTCTTCCATTTCACTCTCCAGGCAAGTCGTTTGCGAAACCAACTGCCAGGTTCCGACTATCGATTGCGAACGAACATGGAAAGAAAAGAAACCAACCACTATACACGTAAATATGATTTTCATAAGTCCCTTCATTTTATTTATACTAAAATAATCAAAAATACTGTTAAAAATTGCCTATTTGTGATTTGAATAATCATCATCAATCTCGTTTACTTAGCGCTATAATACCCTCAGAGAGTGAATGGAAGAGGATTACAGACTGCTTAGGAAGTTGAAGCATGATTGTCTAAACGGAAGAACACCTACAAATGATATTATAATATGAAAAGTAAGGCCATAATAATTACTGGCGGGCATCTCGCCACCAACAATGCGAAAACGGCACATGGCCTCATTCGTGGTTCCGATCGATTTGAAATAATAGGCATTGTTGATCAGACAAGTGCTGGCAAAGACGCTGGCGATGTGTTGGATGGTAAAGCTCGCGGTATTCCCATCTTCGGTTCTATTGAGGAATTTGTTTCTCAATCCAAACAACCAGCTTCCTATTGTATTATTGGTGTTGCCACAAAGGGCGGTGTAATTCCGGAATCCCTTCGTGTTATTTTGAAGGAAGCACTTGAACATGGTTTTGCGCTAGTGAATGGTTTGCATGAATACATCTGCGACATTCCCGAACTGGCGTCACTTGCACAGCAACGCGGACTTGAGATCATTGACGTTCGTAAACCAAAAAAAGTAAAAGACCTCCATTTCTGGTCAGGGAAAATAAAGGAAGTGAAGTGTCCGAAGATTGCCGTGTTGGGTACGGACTGCGCGCTTGGTAAACGCACAACAACGCGTATCCTGACAAAGGCCATGATAGCGGCAGGACACAAAGCAGAAATGATCTACACCGGACAAACCGGTTGGATGCAAGGTGCGAAGTACGGATTCATTTTTGATTCTACGTTGAATGATTTTGTTTCGGGTGAGTTGGAGCACGCTGTGGTTACGTGTTATGAAGAAACAAAACCTGATATAATTTTTATGGAAGGCCAGTCAGCACTCTGCAACCCCAGTGGCCCCGCGGGTGCGGAGTGGATTGTTTCAGCGGATGCAGACGCGGTTATCTTACAGCATGATCCCATGCGTGCACAGTATAAAGACATGGAATATTATCCGGCTCACATTCCTTCATTGCAAGATGTTATTAAGATGGTGGAAATGTACGGATCAAAAACCATTGCGATAACATTGAATACCGCGAAGATGAATGTTGATGAAGCACGTACCTATGCCGTTAAGATGGAAAAGGAATTAAACATGCCGGTCATTATGCCGCTTGAGGATGGAGTTGATGCTTTGATTCCAATGTTTACAAAAATGATTAAAAGTCAATGAAAATAAAATCTATTAAATCGTGGGACGTTGATCTGGGCAACACGAAGCCTTACACCATTGCCTTCAAAACCATTGACGAAGTGCGAAATGTTTTTGTGTTGATAACATTAGAAAACGGAATCACAGGAATAGGATCAGGCAATCCCAGTGAATATGTGACCGGTGAAAGCTTCGTTCAATGT
>JBBRKB010000038.1:0-15449 GCA_038218385.1 Cytophagales bacterium
AATAAAGAATCAAGGCTTTTGTTTGCTTCCCGAAAAATAAGAAGCAAAAGCAGACAAGAAAATCCGTTTGCCTTTCTGCCACCTTTAATATGTATTAAGAAAGCTACTTTTTGATATGATTTGATAAACTTTGTAGGCCAATTGTAGACCATTCTAAAATAAAAAAGCAGCTACCCTCCAGTAACTGCTTGATTATCAAGAGCCCCCTGCCGGGATCGAACCAGCGACCTACTGATTACAAGTCAGTTGCTCTACCAGCTGAGCTAAGGAGGCATTTCCATTCAATCTTACGTCTAATTGCTTAGGAGTTTAAAATTGAGGTTGCAAAAATAGGGGATGTCATCTATTTTCCAAAAAACTGATCAGGAAAGTGTGCGTAGTACGCGAAGTTGTTGCTTCAGTTGACCTAAATGGTCACTCGCAGTCTGGATCTTCTCCTGAAATTCTTCTTTGTATTTATCAGCACTCTTGGAATTGGCAAAAAACTCAAGGTTATTCCGCCAAAGTGAAATGTCATTCTCAAGCTTGCTTATCTTTTTCCGGATGGATTGTTCCTTGTGATAAATCTTCTGCTCGGCATGTGGATCGCCTTTCAAACTTTCCATTTCATTTTCCAATAAAACGCTGCTCTTTTCATCGTCTGACAAGTCGGGAAGTGAAGCGACAAATTTATCCACCACTTCCGTAAAGGAATTGCGGATAGAGCTCATGTCCTTTTTAGGAACAAACCCAATGGCGTTAAACTTGTCCCTTAGCTCATTCAATATTTCCAGAGATGCTGTTCCATCGGCAACATGTTTATCAAGTGCTTCACAGATGGCTTTCTTTTGTTCCAGATTCTGTTGCTGATCCTCCCCTTCTTTGCCTTGCTGGTTTCTTCTTTGTTCAAAAAAATAATCACACGCCTCTTTGAATTCCTGAAAAACTTTCTCTCTGAATTTTTCCGGCACCGGCCCTACGTCTTTCCATTTTGTCTGAAGCGATTTCAATTCGTTTGACGTTGCATCCCAGTCGTTGCTCTCTTTCAATTCAATTGCACGGGCAACAAGGTCTTTCTTAAGCTGAAGGTTTTGTTCGCGTTCTTCGTCAAGCTTTTTAAAGAAGGTGTTCTTATTGTTAAAAAAGGATTTGAATGCAGACCAAAACTTTTTGTTAATGTCTTTCGCTTTAGCGCGTGGCAATCCGCCAATTGTTTCCCAGCGTTTTTGAATATCAAGGATTTCCTTAGTCTTCAGATTCCACTCTTTAATACGGTCTGTTTGATAATCGCCAAACGGAATAACATCCTCACATAATTTTTCCTTGGCATCCATGTTTACGCCAAGCTCTTGCTGTAAGGTGGACAAGTATTCATCACGTTTTTTATAAACCGCATCGGAGGCTGCCTTGAAACGCTGCCAGATATTTTCCTTTTCTTCTGCAGGCACGGGGCCTATATGCTTGAACTCGTGGTGCAATTCATTCAATTCACGAATGGCATCTTTAATAATGGTAACATCGGAAAGTCTTTCAGCACGCGCACAAAGTTCCAGTTTCGCCTGGATGTTACGTTTTCGATCAAGCTCTTTTAATTCAAAATAAATACTTTGCTTGTCATAGTAACGATCTACAAGCGCATGGTAATTGGCCCACAACGTTTTTGCTTGTGCGCCAGGAACAGAGCCAATGGACTTCCATTCGTTTTGAATTACTTTAAAGGCCTGAAATTGATTTTCACTATCGGGAGAATCTACTAACTCGCGCAACTTCTCAAGGGCTTCTTCCTTGCGCTGAAGGTTGCTTGATTTTTGATCTTCTAGTTGCTTGTAATGCTGATAGCGGCGGTCTTTTATAAGTCGTAGATTGGCATCAAATGCATTATCAAATTCATCACCTTTATAATCAAAATCTTCTTTCGCACCGCCTTCTTTTATAAACCTATCCAGTGCTGCTTCGCGCTCTTTCTCAACCATTTCATCAAATAATGGTTTTACTTCTTTCAGTATAGCATCGACTTTTTTGAAATTATCATCCTTAGACAATTCCTTAACAAGTTCGGTGAATTGACTCTTGCTAAAGGTGCTGTAGTCTTCATGTTTATCATCGTCTTTATGATCGTCATCATCGTGATTATGCTGATGATCTTGCAGGTCTACTTCCGATGTCAAATCCATTTTGGCATGGCCATTATCTTCCCCCGCTTCCAACTCACTGTTTACCTCCTCGATATTTTCTTTTTCCATGTCCATGCTCATATGCCTTATAAAAAAACGCGTATAGCGTAAAGTTACTGAAAATTGCTTAATTCAATCGGGGGTCTAGGGGATAGTTGGAATACATGGAATAGCGTCCGCCCATACCATCAAGCGCCTTTTTCCACATGAGTTTTGGATCTGTGTCAAACAAAAGGTCGGACGTTATGAAATCGCAAACTATCCACGAATCTTCTTCCAATTCAGTCTCTAATTGACCCGACCCCCACCCACTATAACCCAGAAAAAAACGTATATCCTCATGATGCATCTGATGGGTATCGGCCGCTAAAAGTAAACTCTCAAAGTTACCGCCCCAATATATACCTTCCAGGATTTTGGCTGCCTCAGTTATCGCATCAGACCGATGCAAAAAGTGCAAGGTGTCTTGCTGCACGGGGCCACCCACATATACTATTTCGTCCAGATTTTTCATATCCTCCACTACTTCAGTCACTTTCAATATCGAGGGTTTGTTCAAAACAAATCCAAACGATCCATCTTCATTGTGGTCGCACAGCAAAACAACCGTGCGTTCAAAATTCGGATCCGCTAAAAAAGGTTCTGAAATTAATAAACGACCTTTTTCAGGTTTAATTTGATTTCGATATTTAAAAAAATCCATTTCACTCATTGTACATACATTAAATTAAAAATATCGTAACCAGTCTGTGGCCGTGTTCAAATGATACTTGAATAAAATACTTCATCTTCACACCTGCAAATTTTTATTGCATTCTTAAATTGTAACCATTGATATTCTTACCATTAATCAGCACTTTAGCGTAACTAAAACGATTACTATGTTTTCAAACGACCCTGTGGTGAAAATAAGCGATGCTAATATCTTTCAAGACAATAATACCGTGTTGAAAGATATCAACTTTCAGATCGAAAAAGGCGAATTTGTTTTCCTTGTGGGTCGTACAGGATCAGGCAAGTCTTCTTTGCTAAAAACACTGTATGCAGATCTCGTTCTTCGGTTGGGCGATATTCAAGTAGCAGGATTTGATATTCGTGGAATCAGGCCTGCTCAGGTACCGCTGCTGCGGAGAAAACTCGGAATCATTTTTCAGGATTTTCAATTGTTCCCCGACCGGAGTGTTGCTGAGAATTTAATGTTCGTGATGAAAGCTACCGGATGGCGCGAAAACAGTAAGATGCGTGCGCGCCTTAATGAAGTGCTCATGCAGGTAGGACTTGGTTCTGTGGAGAAGAAATTACCACACCAACTTTCGGGTGGAGAGCAACAACGCATTGTTATCGCCCGTGCACTTATCAACGAACCCCAAATTTTAATTGCTGATGAGCCTACCGGAAATCTGGACCCTGAAGTGTCTGATGGGATATTAAAACTTTTTCAACAAATCAATAAAAGCGGAACTGCGATCCTTATGGCAACACACGATTATCGGTTAATCAAAAAATTCCCGATGCGTGTGTTGAAGTGTGAAGATGGTAAAGTGCTGGATTCAGATGTAGAAAAATTTGAATTGTCTGCCGACTACTGATCAAACATCGGCATCTTTCTTTTTTGTTTTGTCAGACGCTGCATTATCGAGTTTGTAGAGCTGTTGATTCAGCAGGTTTATGCGCACCAATAAATTTAACACCAGCGCATCCTTCACTTTCTTGGAAGGACTTGTTTTCATTTCTTCCTTCAGCACGCTATACATCGCCTCCAATTGTTTGAAATCCTGGGTAAACTCATCGGCTTCTTCAGCATTATGAAAACCCTCTATCTGTTCTTCTTTTTGATCTATCTGAGCTACATAAAAAGCTACTACATCTTGGAATTCCTTTAATGCCACCGCTTCGTTCTTTACATCAGTCGAGGTAAATTTGGGGATTAGCAAATAAACCGAAATCACCATAAAAATCATGGCGGCAGCTCTCCACAATGCCAATGAGTTCCATACACTGAAGGGCTTGGCGGGAAGTGTGGATTCTATCTTAGCCCACACATTTTTTCCTGGCTCTTTATCATCGAAAGCTGATCTGTTCTGATGAATAAAATCTTCTAGCTTGCTCATGACTGCTGTATTAACAATTCCCTAAGTTTATTTTTCGCCCTATTCAATTGAGACTTTGACGTGGACTCTCCAACTCCTAAAATCTCCGCTATCTCTTGATGGTCATACCCCTCCAACAAATATAACGACAGCACTGCTCGGTAGCCATCGGGTAATTGCTGAATGGACTTCTTAACCCGGTCAACCGTCAAATCAGTATAGGCGGAATTTTCTTCTATCTCTTCTTCCGGTATATCCCACTGATCGTTGTCGGGCAGTGTCTCCATCTTACGGCTTTTCAAAAGATTTATGGCTTTATTGATAACGATACGTTTTATCCAGGAACCAAAAGAAGCATCTGCCCGGTAACTTTCAAGATTCTTAAAGGCGCTGATGAATCCTTCTTGCAAGGCATCATCAGCATCGTCTTCATTGCCCGTAATCCTATATGCTACGTTATACATGGCGCGTGAATACAATTTGTACAACTGGTTATAGGCCACACGATCACCCCTCTTGCATTGGGTGATAAGCTCTTGATGTAAATGTATTACCGTTTCCTCCAAGCGGAATTGACCTTTCGTTTCCAATGACAAGATACGAATCGGAAGGTTGCATGGAAGAAGGGTAGAAATGACAAATTTAGAATGACGCCTGCCTGCCGGTAAGGTAGGAGTCACGAATTGGCTTCCGCGAAAAGGAGAGAGAATTGCAAAGGGGTTACGTGAAATTCAAGTAATGCCCTGTTATTCCTTGAATAAGGCGGTTATTTCATGTTCATCGAGGGCACGGTTATAAAACCTTACATCGTCAATTTTGCCTGTAAAATACCGCACGCCTTGACCGCGCATACCGAATGTGACATCCGCATCGTTCGCTATTTTGCACGTTATGTTATCGGCCATCTCACTCACCAACAGATTATCAAAATAAAGTTTAAGCAAGCCGGCTGATTTAACCTGAACCACATGATGGAAGTTCTCATCCTCCAGAATTGGTGAATTCAATTTGGAAAAATTTCTACAAACTGACCCATCATAGCGCACAAACGTTATCCGCTCTTTGTCAACCTTGGAAGCATTTGAATTCCAAAACCGAATTCCGTATGGGTAACCCTGTGTATCACCCCTCCACTTATCCAGGATATCATTTATTTCACCACTGCTTTCCGATTGAATTTTAGCTACCGCTACCCAAAGGGATAACGTAAAATTATCATCGCTTTTAAAATTAACAAAAGGACTATTTGGAATTCGGATGAAGTCATCGACACCATCAAAACTATACGCCGAGTTGAGTTCGTTCTTCCTGTTCGCGGTTGGCGTAGCCCCTGAAACAACACCATTTATGGTGTTGGGACTTGAGTCGTTTGCATTGCCATTCAATAAATATTCGGCCATGAGACCTTCATGTGGCACCTTAGCGCGACCACGTGTACTTGCCGTTTTCTTTGCACAACTGGCCAGCAGTATGATTATGATAGAAAAAATAAGGGTTGTTTTTTGCATATAAATAAAAATAGATTGCTTTTGAGGTTAACATAAAGTCTCAAATATAATGTAGTAGCGATACACTTATAAACTAAAACAAAAAACGAAGTCATAAATATTGCAGAAAATAATATTCCTTTTGCATATGACTACAAAAACAAACAGGCCACCTTACTAGAAGTAAGGTGGCCTGTTTTAAAACCTTAAGTTTGATATGAAACTTATCCTAAAAAGGATTTCAATGCTTCTCTTCGAGATGTGTTTTGCAGTTTCCGAGTTGCCTTCTCTTTAATCTGACGCACGCGTTCTCTTGTCAAATCAAACTGATCACCTATTTCATTTAATGAAATAGCGTGACCTCCTGAGAGACCATAATACAACGACAGAACCTGTGCTTCGCGCTCGCTTAATGTAGCCAACGCATTTTTGATCTCCATCTTCATGGAATGGTTCATCAGCTCTGAATCCGGAACATCCGCCGATTCATCAGCCATTACCTCCAGCAAACTTCCTGAATCGCTATCGCTGCCCATGGGTGCATCCATGGATACTTTGTGACTGCGGTAACTTAATGTGGTACGGATATCTTCCGGCGTAGTCTCCATTACTTCTGCTAATTCATCAGCAGTAGGTTCACGTTGATGCGTCTGCTCTAAATCAGAGAATGTCCTGTTGATTTTATTTAATGTTCCCACCCGGTTTAATGGCAAACGTACAATACGCGATTGCTCAGCCAATGCTTGTAAAATACACTGTCTGATCCACCACACGGCATACGAAATAAATTTAAATCCTCTGGTTTCATCAAAACGTGATGCCGCCTTTATCAAACCAAGATTGCCTTCGTTGATAAGGTCGCTTAACGTCATGCTGCTATGCTGATATTGTTTGGCCACAGAAACTACGAAACGCAGGTTGGCATTGACCAACTTCTCCAATGCTTTTTGATCGCCTCCCCGTATCCGCTGCGCCAAATCCACTTCTTCTTCACTTGTAATCAAGCCAATTTTAGCGATCTCACTTAAGTATCGTTCTAATGACTGTGATTCACGGTTGGTTATCTTCTGGGTAATTTTTAACTGCCTCATATTCCCTGCTTTAAAATTTTTATGTTAACTAAACTCATTGATTTTTAATTCCAACAATCACGTATAAACTACAAACGCATTTAACGCGGGAAGTTGTAAAGAGATTGTAGGTAATTAGGTAAAATAGAGATGTGAGATACTACGAAAGTGAAATGTATATCATATGTTGCAAAGATAAAGAAAATTGACAGGCAATCCTAGTATTAAAATTAAGAATATAGTGAGGCCTTTATACAACAATCGTTTGAATTGAAAGTAACATGGAGTTTTGAGACTAACTTCCGCCTCCCGCGTGTGAATGTGAATAAGACCAAGTCTCGCGAAGCTGCCATTGGCATGCTAGGCGTGCCTTCACCATGGGGATTTGGCTAACTGTACCAAATGTTTTCATCTTAAAGAAATTTTAATACCAATATAAGCCTAATGCTAAGCAACCAGCAATCCTCTCTCCTTCGCCAGGCGCATCAACAGCTGCATTGCCTCCTCGCGCTCATTTTTAATTTCGCCTTCTAAAATGGCTTCCTTGATTTGCTCTTTCATCTCGCCAATCACTTTACTGGGTTGTAGGTTGAAAAGTCTCATGATCTCCTCACCCGTAACAGGTGGTTGAAAATTTCGGATGTGGTCTTTCCCTTCCACCTCTCCCATCTTTTTTTCCACGAGATCAAAATTATTTAAAAATTTATTTACTTTCTCCATATTCTTGGAGGTGATGTCTGCCCGACATAATACCATTAACGAATCAATGGCATCTCCCGCATCAAATAGTAACCGGCGAATAGCTGAATCGCTCACATCTTTTGCCAACGGTATAGGACGCAGGTGTAGCCGCACCAGTTTTTGCACGAACAACATTTTCTCATTCAGGGGCAACTTCATCCTTCTAAAAATTCCGGGCACCATGCGCGCACCTTTATCTTCATGGCCATGAAAGGTAAAACCATGAACCTTATCATATCGCTTTGTTGCCGGCTTGGCAATGTCATGAAGAATGGCAGCCCAGCGAAGCCACAGATCATCCGATACCTTAGCTACATTATCCAACACTTGAAGTGTATGAAAAAAGTTATCCTTATGGGCATTGCCTCCTACATATTCTACACCATGCAAAGCGAGCAATTCCGGAAAGAAATATTTTAACAGGCCGGCATGGAAAAGCAATTTAAATCCATACGAAGGCACAGGACTCATAATGATCTTGTTAAGCTCATCCGTTATCCTTTCTTGCGAAACAATTTCCAGTCTTGCAGCCTGATCCATCATGGCTGAAAAGGTATCGGCTTCAATATCGAAATTGAGTTGGCTGGCAAACCGTACAGCACGCAGCATGCGCAAAGGGTCATCAGAAAAGGTTACAACAGGATCTAACGGGGTGCGTATCAGCTTTTTTTTCTTGCAATCTAAAACACCGTTGAAGGGATCGATCAGGTGTCCGAAACTATCGGGGTTAAGACTGATGGCCATGGCATTGATGGTGAAGTCCCTCCTCTTTTGATCATCCTCAAGGGTTCCATCTTCAACGATCGGTTTGCGCGAATCGCGCTGATACGATTCCTTCCGTGCACCCACAAATTCTATCTCCAGATCGGCCAGTTTAATCTGGGCGGTTCCAAAATTTTTGAAAAATGTAACGCGTGTATCATTGCCCATTGATTGAGCAACGTGGTGGGCAAAATCTATCCCACTTCCCACACACACAATATCAATATCCTTTGAAGGGCGATTGAGGATCAGGTCACGAACAAAACCACCCACAACATAGGATTCAATGCCCTGCTTTTTAGTGGTGTCGGCAATGACATTAAAAATGGGGTGCGTGAGAGAAGAAGAAAAATCCAGTGGGCTATGATGATCCATCGAGCAAATTTACTGGATATTATGTAAAAAAAGGTACGAGGGACGAGGTACGATTTACGAGGGACGAATTACGAAGTACAAATTAAGAAGGATGAAGTCGGATGTCTAGGTACAAGGTACGATTTACGAGGAACTAGGTTAATTCCAAAAACCTTCTTTACTATTAAAGGTAGGGCACGGTATGAGTTTATACTTTTGTTTCACAGCACGGTTTGCAGGCCGGGTCACGAATTCAAACATAATGGAGATCTCATGCGCACCTCCGGATGTTGTCTGGAGTTTAGACATGGTAAAATCATAACTGTAACCAATGGTGAGATGCGGAAGGTATAACCCCAGGTTGACAATCAAGGCATCTTGTTGAACTGTATTTTCAATGGGTTTTCCGAAGGGCTTTCCACGATACCAAAAACCAACGGAAACCGGATCGATGTGATAGTTCAGCCCCACATCCAATTGGGTGAATGAATTGCCCTGTAATCGATAAATAGCAGAGGGAGTAAGGTAGGCCTGACGTGCTGTTCTTGCCCGACCACCACCCCCGAGTGAAAGTTTTGCCCCGGCATGAATAGCCGTCTTCATAGGTAAGCGGCTTTCATTATTTAAAATGGATAGGTTAGGTTGGTTCATGTGTGTGAACGATGCACCGAGCCATACCGAGCGCGAGTAAAAAAGAAATCCAGAGCCAAAATCAAAATAATTTTGCTGACCCAGCTTAAAAAGGTCAGGATCTAATGAAATACCATCATATTCAAGACCATCCCCAAGCCGTAGTTTACTTCGGTCCAGTCCGTTGGTTCCATAGCCAAACGATAGGCCGGGCGAAAAAACAATTTTGTCAGTAAGCTTTACTTTAAAGGAATATAAAATACTTGCCGTGGTTGTTCTCCATCCGGCTGAGCCCATCTTGTCAGTCGTTAACAAAAGACCAAAACCACTTCGCAATTCATCTACAAAAATATCATACGAAAAAGCATACGTTGAAAATGCCTGCGGAAGGCTAGGCCATTGCACGCGGTGATTGAACACCACACGCTGCTGCGGGGTAATGCCTGTAAACCCTGGGTTGAGGTATAGCGGCGCCTGATAATATTGCGAAAACTGAGGGTCTTGCGCAAGCACTGAACCCGTTGTAATCATCAACAAAAAAAATAAGATCTTCTTCATAAACATACCTTTAAAAAGCTGCGAGCTTTGAGCTGCGAGTAATGTGAGTGTGAGAATAGTTGCTAGCTACTAGAGGGTGTGTGCTGCGTGTGTGGGTTCGCAACTAGAAGCTAGTGGCCAGTAGCCAGAAGCTTATCTAATAAGAGTTATATCTCCAATCTGCGTTGTTCGTTGCTGGTCTGATAAGCGTAGCGTGAGCTTGAACACATACACCCCTGCAGGCACAAGATGTCCATTGCGGTCGTAGCCATCCCAGCCAATACCCTTATCGTGGCTCACAAAAAGCATGTTGCCCCATCGGTCGAAAATACTCATTTCAAATTCTTCAACACCTCTTGTTATGGGCAAGAACACATCGTTAAAGGTTCCGTTCTCATTCGGTATACCTCCGTTAGGCCCATTGGGACTTGGCGTAAATGCATTGGGCAATTTGGTTACACCACCTTGTCGCGCAAAAAGATCTTGCTTAGCGGTATCGTAGCAAATAATGGACTGGCTAGCAAGCGGTCCATCCCCGTCTGTATCAAACATACCATTATCATAACCGGCTATCAGTGTCACCACATAGTTCCCCGGGTATTTGTATGTGTAGGTAGGCTGAAAATCGGTGATCACATCATTTGTTTCTCCGAATGTCCACATGTAATCAGTGGCATGTGTGGTGAAGTTGAACGTGCGCATTTCCGTATCGGGCACAAACACTGTGGTAGGTCTTAAATCAAAAGCTGCCTGTGGTCTGTCAAATACCTGTATACCCTTCAGCTCTGCATTGGCTGTCTGCCCTGAGCCGAAGAAAGATGCTGTCAGGTAAATATCATAGGTGCCTGCCTTATTGATTTGGAAAACAGGCTCACGCAGATTGGATGTGGTTATCAGGCCATTGGGGCCATAGACTTCCCATTCAAACGTATCGGCTCCGGGCGAAAGGTTCGTAGTGGTTATTTCGATCGGGAAACACGCAGCCAGTGGTGTGGCCGTGAAGAGTGCATTTACCATCGGCACGTTAATATTAATTTCGTGACTGATAGTTGATTTACAAAACTTATTGAGATTGTCCCGTGCATCAATGTTGATGGCGGTTAGAATAACATTCTTCTTTCCTGCCTGGAAATAATCAACTGAGAACGGCCCTTGGCCTGTGGCTGTTGGAAGCGATGCGCGATTATCCCCAAAGTCCCATACATATTCAAAATTAGGACTCACAGGAGATGAAGCATTGGTAAAATCTACGGTGGACACTCCGCCCGCATAGGGTGGAATAGGCCCGGTTGTGAATTCCGCGCTGACCCCTTGATACACACTTACCAATTGGGTATACGTAGCGTTGCACCCTTCTGTGTTGGATCCTTCATACACCACTTCATATTGTATCGGGTTTTGTGAAGTATTATTTTCCAATGTATAGATCACATCATCGGTAATGCGTTCATCCAGCACATCGGTTGTCCCAAACTCACGGTAGTACCACCGGCTTCCTCCCACACCCAAGGATTGATTTTTAAATTCAATGGTTTGTCCTGAACAAAGAATGGGATCGCCCGCATTTATGTTGATGCTCACATACGGATAAACCGTTACTTCCTTGCTACTCGGGGTGCTTCGGCATAGCAGGTTCTTAGCTTCCATGGTCACCAGATATTTTGTGGCATTGGTGGGCGATGCCAAACTATACATGTGTGTGATGGTTGCTTTTCCAACCGGTCTGCTGTTGGGTGCAACTATTTCATTGGTTCCATCGCCCCAATTCCAGTTATATTCTACGTTAGTCTCAAAATTCCATTCAAATGTAAACGTACCACCCGGACATTGTGCGGCAGGCGCTAGGATTTCAAAATCAGAATCAATTTTAATAACCGAAACTGTAACAGGAGGAAGATTGGGATCAATCTCGCAACCATTAAAGTCCTTTACCCGCAGTAAATCATATGTAGTGGTCTGCACAAAATTGGTAACGGCAATCTGTGCCGTGCCCGAACCTATCTCATCTGTGAAAGTAGCCATGCCATTGGTGTAGTCGTATGTAAATGGAGATGTGCCAACAAACATAGATATGTATAACGAGAAGTTGTCCCCTTCGCAGACTTCATCTTGACCTGTGAATGTAACAACAGGCAAAGGATTTACAGTTACTTTCACATGGTTGGCCTGACCCATTGTGCTACATCCACCCGAAGTTACCAAGCGGCGGTAAAATGTTGTGACGCCAAGTCCTGCGGGAGGTGTATAATTAAGAGCACCAGCTCCCACAATATTTGTCCAGTCTGTATCAATGTTGGTATCCACCAACGAAGATTGCCACTGAAATTGATAATTACCTACACCCCCGAAAGGCGGCACCAGCTCGTCAATTTGCGCGGGGTTTTCACCGATACAGATTGACTCGTTTACGCCTATGAAACCGGCTGCAAATGGAGGTGGGTTAATAATGACCGCTACAGCAGGTAATGCAGGGCAGCTTTCCTTGTCTAACACACTCACGAGGTAATTTCCGAAAGGAAGATTGTTAAATGATTCTACGCCAGTACCTACAGGTATGGTGGCAAAAGGATTTGTCGGGTCACCCATACGCTTCAATGAATACGCAAAGTCCGCACCGTTACCCCCCGCTGCTGTTACATTGATCACACCATCTGTGGCATTGTTACAGCTTAAATGATACCCATTGGCATCTTCTACAACAGAGGCAGTAAGCGTTACTTGTGTGGGTTGATCGACATCTAAAGGATCGGTATCAACTTTACAACCATTTATATCTTGAATACGAACTGTATAGGTGCCCGCACCAACATCAGTGAATACGCCAGAAGATGTGCCTGTAATATTTGTGGGGTTTTGCTGCAATGTAAAAGTGTAAGGGAAAAATGCATTTCCCCCACTCGCGGTCGTTTCTATGATGGCATTTTTATCAAGAAAACATTTAACCGGTTGAAGCAACGTAAGTGATCCTACCAACTCAGGTGGTTCGAGTAAATCTAAATCTTTAGAGCTAACACAGCCCTTCGAATCTTTAATATAAACAGTATGCGGCCCAGCTACCAACCCGTTGAACACATTTGGAGGAAGAAAAGACCCATTGTCAATTCGATATGTGTAAGGTAAGGTTCCAAAAGAACCATTAGCTGTAATGCTTCCTGATGCAAATTTAAAACAGTCAACACCATAGCCATTATAATCCTGAAAAGTAGCAGCCAAATCTATCCCCGGGTTTATGGTATACCGCACAGTAGCAATTTTTTCACAACCTGTTAGATTAAATTTTACTGATACATAAACCGGAATGTTATTGCTCAGTGTATAGGCACCGAGGCTGGCTGGTGATATGAGAGAGCCCGCGGGATCGGCAGGGTTGGTATACCACGTATATGTTACACCCGCTTGGCTATTGATGAGTGGCTCAAGGAGGCTTAGATTTTCCAGATAGGTTGTTGCGCCCGGAATGTTAGAACATTTAACATCTGTAATACTTGTGGTGATAGGTGCCGGATCGATGAATACCTCAACTGTTATTTTAGGTCCCAGGCAGGCGCCCTGCGCACCTGGATTTTGAGCTTGAACTTCATATGTTACTTTGCCTTGTACAAGATCTTCATTAACCAAAATATCAGAAATTCCGATACCAATTCCTGAAGTAGCGCCGGTAATATTTCCTTGAATAGTCTTAACCGTTCTCAAAAATGTAACACCTGCAATGTTAGACGTCAGTGTTAAGGACGTGTTCTGGGTACTACAAATTGTTTTCGGTGCAACGGGGTTTACAATAGGCTCCGGATAAATAGTAACCAAAACATTTGTAGGGGGATTCCCAGCACAACCCAGTATGGTAGAATAGGGACGGATGCTATACGCAACCTGAACACTTCCCGTGGTGGGGTTTACCCACTGATTTGTGAATATGGCATCATCATTCAACTGGGTGCTCAAGACGGGTTCTCCAGTAGAAGATACTAAGCCATTGCGGGTAATATTTTCAACAATAAACTTGTCTGCTGGGAATGTATTGGGGGCAGACCTCAATGTGATTTCTGTTGCTACATCATTACAGACGGATCGATTAAGGTTAGGGTCAAGTTGGGGCTCAGGTTTTACTGTGACCGTTACAATCTTTGAAGGACCAGGGCATGTCGCGCCGTTCTCCAATGTAACAGGAGTGACGGTATATTTCACATTCAGCGGCACTGCCTTTAGGTTTTCGTAGATATCGTTAAATATTGCACCTGCGGGTAAATTGTTACCAATAGGTGAATTTGTAGCCGGATAGGTAAGTCCAGCTTGTGGACTAATGCTGGTAATATTAAACCCTGTTGCCGCCGGCGCTACTGGTAATGCTGGATCATCCATAAACGTTATTTGTGTCATGCCATCACTACAAATATCTTTTGTCGGATCAAGCATCTTAGGTCGCTTATTTACAGTTACAAACTTCTGTTGTGGAGGGCCAAAGCAATTGGCGGCATTACTTTCGGTTACGCGAATGGTTGCATTATCACTTAAAAAATTAATCAATACACTTCCACTGGTCTGTCCATTTGCAACCAAAGCGGCACCGGGGGGGACAATTTCCCAATTATAGGTTGATGTTCCGGTGTTGTCTGGCGTAAGGTTGTACGCTTCGCCAATCACATTTTCACAAACAACATTGCTTCCGTTTATAGTAAAAGGTGCAGGTACTGCACTTACTGTTACAACTTTTGAAACTTCTGGGCTGGCACAATTATTTAATTCTGCCCGTACTCTAATCGTTCCTGAAAAGATATTCGGGAATCTAATAATGGCCAATGAACCTTGTATGGTATTGACTTCGAACTCACCTACACCAGTTGGAATCGTCCAGACATAATTTGCTCCTGGTATCTCATCTACCTGATACAAACCAGTAGAGCCAACGCACACCGCTTGGCTACCAAAAAAACTCGCTAAAGTAGGAATGGTGGTAACGGTAATCGCCAACTTAACAATAGATGCACAATTAGGTGGGGCATTATCCGTAACCCTTGCCCACTTATCTTCCAAGGTGGTGATATCAATAGGGATGGTTATTTCGTTCGTTTGGTTAATCGCATCCAATTGAGTGGGGAACCATGTAACCGTTGTGCCCATAGCACTTGTTACCGCGCCAGTAAACGTTGCGTCCGATAAATCAATGCCTTGTGCCACGCCGCTACCCGCCACGGTTTCACAAACAGTTGCAGCGGCATCGGCAGCAACAGGCAAATCTTTTACAGTAAAAGTGACAAAGGCATCGTTCGGACACGATGTAGTATTGTCACGAATACGAGCCACATACACTTTTCCAGTAGTAATACCATTCTGAATGGCTGGAGCCGAGCCTAAGAAAAGGCCTGCTGGAGGTGCGGCATCTTCGTACCAATCAATGGTGCGCGAAGCCGGGGGTGCATTGTTAGAAACGTCAAGATTATAGTCTGTTAGCTGAACAGATCCCTCAATGGGCACACCGGCCGCAGCATCACAAATGATCGGGGTGAGATTTACAGCTTCAGGCAGTTCTTGAAAGGTTAATGTAACCTGATCAGATTGTGGTACAAAACAGCCTGTTGAGCTAGTTACTGTCCATTCAAAAATATAATTTCCAGGTATGCGGTTAGT
>JBBRKB010000039.1:0-15124 GCA_038218385.1 Cytophagales bacterium
CTTCCTTTTGGCAGTTCATCTATTATGGATACATCCAAGTCGCCATATAACGTCATTGCCAATGTGCGTGGGATGGGTGTGGCCGTCATCACTAATACATGAGGGAAAACGGTGGTGTTCTTCTGCCAAAGTTTGGAACGCTGAGCCACGCCAAACCTATGTTGCTCATCGATCACAGCCAGCCCAAGGTTATTAAACTGTACACCTTCTTCTATCAGCGCATGTGTACCTACTAAAAGATTCAATGTACCCGTCGTTAAGCCTTCGTGAATTTTCTTCCTCGCGCTTTTTTTTACGGAGCCTGTAAGCAGTTCTATCTGAAGATTCATTTTTTTTACAAATGGAAGAAGACCGTTGAAATGTTGTTGGGCCAAAATTTCAGTTGGAGCCATCAACACCGTTTGTGCACCACCGCTTATCACCAGCAACATGCAGATGAATGCCACAATTGTTTTTCCGCTACCTACATCTCCTTGAAGTAACCGACTCATTTGCTTACCGGATCTTAAGTCTTTGTAAATTTCTTTGATTACTTTTTTTTGAGCGTTGGTTAACTCAAACGGCAAAAATGAATTATAAAATAAGGTCACCAAATCAGCCTTGTCAAATACTTGACCTTTGAATTTATCCTCCCGGATAAGTTTCATTTTTAATAATTGAAGTTGTATGTAAAACAACTCTTCGAATTTCAGCCGGCGTTGTGCTTTTGCCAATACATCATGATTTTCTGGAAAGTGTATGGCTATGAGTGCATCTCTCTTCGAAAGAAATTTATACTCGTTTATAATTTTCTGGGGGAGCGTTTCCCTGATTTTGTCTGACGCCAGATGGACTAACTCCATCATCAATTTTGAAAGGGCTTTACTGTCAATATGTTTTTGTCGAATTTTTTCCGTGATAGAATAAACCGGAAAGAAAGATTTTAAGGGTTGGTTATCTGTTATGAGAAATTCAATCTCAGGATGTGCCATGCTCATCTTTGATCCGTACCGATTAGGCTTTCCGAAAACGGTATATTGAGCGCCCACTTTAATTTTATTGACGACCCAATTTATCCCTTGAAACCAAACCAATTCAACTTCACCTGTTTGATCTTTTAGAATAGCGACCAGTCTTTTTTTTTGTGCCAGCACCAACTCCTTCTTAATAATTTCCCCTTTAATCAGCACATTTGGCATTTCATCACTTAAATCAGAAATGTTAAAAAATTTCGTGCGATCCTCATAGCGAAAGGGATAGTATTGGATGAGGTCTCCAAATGAAAAAATCTTTAGTTCCTTGTTTAGCAAGGATGCTCGAAGTGGGCCTACGCCTTTTAAATATTCAATGGGTGTATCAAAAAATGCCATTAATGTTTAGAGAGCTGTAAATACGAAAGAAAAAAATCACGATGATTAATCCAATGGTTACAAATAGTATCTAATTGTGTATAAATTGCAACCCTACAGTTGAAACCCTCATGATTAATCCAAAAGTATACAAAGGAATTGAATACATAATTCTTGAAGACCTTCCTTCCGACCAACAACAAAACATCCGCGAAACGCTAAGTGAACAATCTTTTATTAAGATTCTTGTAAATGGCAAAGTTCAGAGCAATTGCATCCAGTTTAAAGACTACCAGCTTTGGTTGGAGAATGTATTTTTAAGCCGGGTTGATATCGACACACCTTATTCAAAAAGTAAAGCAACTACTTGATATTCATTTAGCTTAAATTTTTTTTTGCTTTGATCCTTTCCGCCTGGTAAAAAGTTGTCCACAAAGAATTGATTCAAAAAGGTGAGTCTATTTATCTGATTAACAGCACTTTAATCATCATTTAAAATCCCATGTGGATAACCCTCAATTTTTGTGGAAATCTTTTTATCCACGAAATTGGGTAATTAATGGTAATTGAATAACTGCTTTCTGTATCAGAACGCCATTTCCACTTTCACCTATTGAAACCATTAGCGCACAATTACGATTCTTACAATATGCTACTCCGGATAATATTCTTTTTAGGTATGATGGGTATGACTCCGTTCACCTATGGCCAAGATCCTACGATAATAAAATTGAATGAACTTCAAAGGCTTATTGCTGAAGACAACGGTACCGTTAAAGTCATCAACTTCTGGGCAACTTGGTGTGCTCCATGTATAAAGGAACTTCCTTATCTGGAAAAAATCCACAAAGAGAATTCCAATGTAGAGGTATTGTTGATTAGCCTGGACCTCGATTTGGATTCCGACCCTGAAAAAGTGTATAAGTTTGTTGAACGCAAAGGATTGACTAGCAAAGTTTTCTTGTTGAATGAAAAAGATCCGAACAAATGGATAAACTCCATCGACAAAAACTGGTCTGGTGCTCTTCCGGCAACGCTCATAATTAATAGCAAGACAGGTAAAAGAAAATTTATTGAACAACAATTAAAAGAAGGTGAGCTTGAAACGCTCATTGATCAAGTTCACTAGTGTAAATTCATATTTTTATGAAGAAATTAATTGTATCGATTATTCTGTGCGCTCCTTTAGTGCAAAGCATCTCTTTCCAACAAGGATATAAAATTGGCGATACTGTTTCTAATTTCACACTTAAGAATGTGGATAACAAAATGGTGTCATTGTCAGACTACAATACTCACCATGGCGTTATCTTGATTTTTGATTGTAATACCTGTCCTTATTCCAATGCCTATAATGAAAGGATAATCGCGCTTAACAATTTGTACAAACCAAAAGGATTTCCCGTGGTGACGGTAAATTCAAACGATCCTAAAATTTCGCCAGGTGATTCCTTTGATGAAATGGTAAGTCGTGCTAAAAACAAAAAATATTCTTTTCCTTATTTGTTTGATGAAACCCAAAAGGTTGGGCATGCATTTGGGGCAACCAACACTCCCCATACCTTTGTTTTAAAACGAGAAGGTAAAAACTTTGTCGTTGCCTACATTGGTGCCATTGACAACAATCCGCGCGATGCAGATGCTGTGGGAAAAAAATATGTTGAACAGGCTGTAGGCGCTTTGCTCAATGAGGAGGAGGTTCAGATAAAGGAAACGAAAGCGATTGGGTGCTCAATAAAGTATCGCTAATACATAGAATCAGAGTGCAAAATGCACAACTGGTATTTGTTGGCACAATGGTTGTACCTTTCTAAACTAAAATAAACGTCATGAGAAGAAGTGCAGCTTTGATTATTTTTACAATGATGTTTTCCATACCATCATTCGCCTACATTTCTGGCATTGCCATTCAAACAGAAAAACATTCTCAGCTACAGGTATACGTTAATGGCAAATTATATAATAAGCAACCCAATCAGTTTGTACGAATAAAAAGTGAACCCGGCCTATTTCATATTGAGGTTAAAGTCTTGAATCCACATGACAAAAATTGGTACCTGGTCAAAAAAGATATACGGGTTGAAAAAGGATTTGAATTCTCTTACAAAGTAGAAATGAAAAAAGGGCAAAAGCCCACGTTAAAAGAAATTAGAAGATATCCTGTTTACAGTCAATATTTTTTGAACCCGGCATTGTACAACCGACACCCGGTTTCCTAAACAGTTAATGTGATCCTCTGGTGAGTAGAACTATTGCGACTACTACGATGATCAACGTAATCAATCCGCCGCTAAAGATTGAACCTAGTATCCAACCCGCTACACTGATAAAGGCGGTGAATATACTTGCGATCATCCCGAAGATAGAGCCAAACACTCCTACAACAATTCCGAAAACACCGCCAATAATTCCAATAGCAATCGGAATCATAAAGATCAACGCTATGAATACAAGAATAGCCGCAAGTGTTTTAGTTGCCATAATGTATCACACGAACTTTATCCTGTAAAGGTTGCGAAAGAAAAAAGCCGTCTCATGGGATGGCTTTTTCTCTTTTTTTATAATCTTAAAAAGGATATTCGCCTTTCTCAATGGCATAGTCAGCAATTTTTCTCCTGGCTGTTTTCAGGTTATAGGGATCAATTTTAGTAAACCGTTTCAAACCCATTAGCATTAACCTTAGTTCATCGCCTTCAGCAAAGGCCATGATGGCTTGTCTGCCGTTGATGGTTGCTATTTCCATAGCATGGTGCAAGTAAACAATGGCGATCTCCTTTTGAATTTCGCATTCCTTTTCGCCCTTCTGTTCAACTAACTTTTCAACTCGCAGTAATACAGATTCAGCAACGTAGCCTTCAATCAACATATCTGCCAGATTCATCAACACTTCCTGCTCATCTGACAATTTCATCATGAACTTTTGAACGGCAGCTCCTGCTACCATAAGTCCTGCCTTCTTAAGATTACCTAAGGCCTTCTTCTCCTTTGCAAAAAATCCGTCATCATCTGTCGTTCCAAAATCCGGAATCGCCATCAGGTCTTTTTGAACTGCCATGGCCGGAGTCATCAAATCAATGTGACCTTTCATGGCTCGCTTCACCAACATATCGATGGTAAGCATGCGATTAATTTCGTTTGTTCCTTCAAAAATCCTATTGATGCGTGCATCTCGATATGCCCTATCCATAGGACCATCAGCGGAGAATCCCATGCCCCCATAGATCTGTACACCTTCATCAACAACAAAATCCAGAACCTCGGATCCATGTACTTTCATGATAGCACATTCAATGGCGAATTCTTCAAGCGATTTCAACTTTGCTTTTGAAGAGTCCATCCCACCGGCTACTAGCGCAGCATAGGTATCATCAATGTTTTGTCCCGCACGATAGCAAGCTGATTCAGACGCAAATACACGTATCACCATTTCGGCAATCTTGTGCTTGATCGCTCCGAAGTTGGCTATCGAAGTGCCAAATTGTTTGCGCTCCTTAGCATAGTTAATCGCAGTAGAAATTGTTTTTTTACTACCTCCAATCGCTGCAGCTCCCAATTTTATTCTGCCTACATTCAAAATGTTGACGGCAATCTTAAAACCATTTTCCCTTTCGGAAAGTAAGTTTTCTACCGGTACATGACAATCATTAAAAAAGATTTGACGTGTGGAAGATCCTTTGATTCCCATCTTGTGTTCTTCTTCATTCATGGTGATACCACCGAATGATTTTTCAATGATGAAAGCGCTTAAGTTTTTATCGTTATCAATTTTTGCAAATACAATATAGACATCTGCAAATCCCCCATTCGTGATCCACATCTTTTGTCCATTGATCACATAGTGTTTTCCATCGGCAGTCAATACCGCTTTTGTCTTTGCACTGTTTGCATCCGATCCTGAATCGGGCTCGGTCAAACAATATGCTGCCTTCCATTCGCCGGATGCGAGCTTGGGAATATATTTCTTTTTCTGGTCTTCATTTCCATAATACAAAATAGGAAGGGTGCCAATACCTGTGTGCGCAGAGAAGGCAACAGCAACCGAATGACCCGCTCCAAAAATTTCTGACACCAGCATGGTAGTATTAAAGTCCATTCCAAAACCACCATACTCCTGAGGAACCGATGTGCCTAACAATCCAAGTTCACCGGCCTTGTCTAAAAGGGAAGGCATAAGCTTGGGGTCTTTCATGGAATCGATTTCATCCAGTTTAGGATACACTTCTGTCTCCAGAAAATCCCTGCACGTTTGGGCAATCATGCGTTGTTCTTCATTCCATTCTTCGGGAATAAAAATTTCATGTGCTTCCGTATCACGAATTAAAAATTCACCACCCTTGATTGCCTTCTTTGTTTCTGTTGCTGCACCCATGTCAATTAATTTTTATCAGTTCAACAATTCATATACACCTGCCACACCTTGTCCGCCACCCACACAAGCCGTGACAAGGCCATACTTTTGTTTTTGTCTTCTTAACTCGTTAAATAATTGAACAGACAATCGCGCTCCCGATGAACCCAATGGATGTCCAACAGCAATAGCTCCGCCATTGGGATTTAATTTAGATTGATCTATTCCTAATTCTTTTATCACCGCTAGTGACTGAGCAGCAAATGCTTCGTTCAATTCAATCACACCTATGTCATCGAGTTTTAATCCTGCCATCTCCAACGCTTTGGGCACTGCCTTCACGGGGCCAATGCCCATGATGCGTGGTTCCACGCCGGCAACCGCATAGCTTTTCATTTGAGCTATTGGTTTGAGGTTAAGCTGTTTTAAAATTTTTTCTGAAACAACTAAAACAAACGCGGCACCATCTGATGTCTGTGAGGAGTTTCCCGCCGTTACCGATCCTCCCACGGCAAAAACAGGTTTTAGTTTTCCAAGTGCTTCAATTGTTGTTTCAGGACGAACGCCTTCATCGGTATCAACGATGTGCTCACGCGTTTTTCTTTTCATGTTGTCATCAACAAAAACTTCCTTAACCGTAATGGGCACAATTTCATCTTTAAATTTTCCTTCTTTGATAGCGGCGGTTGCTTTCATGTGCGATCTGTACGAAAACTCATCTTGCTCTTCGCGGGAAATTTTAAACTGCTTGGCAACCGCTTCTGCCGTAAGCCCCATGCCGATGTAGTAATCTGGATTGTCTTTGGCTATTTTATAATTCAATGCGGTCTTCCATCCTAATGTTGGTACCAATGACATGGACTCTGTTCCTCCTGCAATGATAATGTCGGCCATCTTTGCATGGATTCTTGCGCTGGCAATTTGAATAGCTTCAATGCCTGAACCACAGTAACGGTTTATTACCATACCCGGAACCTCCACCCCAAGTGCCATGAGGGAAATCATTCTCCCCATTTGCATACCTTGTTCTGCTTCTTGCACTGCGTTGCCAACAATAAGGTCATCAACCATTTTTGGTTCTAAACCCGGAACAGATTGTACTAAATGTTTAATGACATCAACTGCTAGATCGTCAGGTCGTGTAGAACGAAAGCCTCCCTTTTTGGCTTTTCCAACGGCTGTTCTGAAACCGGCTACAATGTATGCATCCATGGTTTTGTTTTTTTAGTTTCGTGTTTTCTTTATGGTAAATAAATTGAGAAAGGGAAGGATCATGAGGTGTTCAATTGTTTTTCAACTTCACAAACCCACCCCGAACTTTTTTACATTTAGGTTACCTTATGCTCCTATCCCTTCGCTCAATTATCCACGTTTAGGTTAACTGTGTCAATTTCGTAACGGCTTTCCGCCGGTTAATATGGATTGAATACGCTCCAATGTTTTGCGCTCACCACAAAGCGAAACAAATGCTTCGCGCTCAAGATCAAGCAAATATTGTTCGCTTACCTCTTGTGGTGATGTCAAATCCCCGCCACACATAACGTTGGCAATTTTGTCAGCAATTTTTACATCGTGGTCGGTGATGTAATTGCCCATTCTCATTCCAAAGATGCCAGCCTTAAAAAGTGCCAGACCCGAACGCCCCTGCACTTTAATATTGCTTGCCTTCACGGGCATGCTATAGCCTGCTTCCCACAATTCTATAGCTGCAGCTTTTGCATCTAATAGTTGTCTGTCTTTGTTTATTGAAACCCGATCCTTGCCACGAAGAATTCCCATGTCACGTGCATCTTCGGCAGAGAGGGCAACTTTGGCTGTAGCAATATTCATGAAAGCATTTTGTAATGTGTTCAATTCTACATCGCCTTCTTCAATGGCATCACTAACCCGTTTCGTAAATTCTTTTGTTCCGCCACCGCCAGGAATTAAACCCACGCCCACTTCCACTAAGCCTATGTAGGTCTCGGCAGCTGCTTGTGCCATGTCTGCATGCAATGTCATCTCACATCCTCCGCCCAAGGTTCTTCCTTGTGGACAAACAATAACCGGAATAGAGGAGTATCGAATGCGCATAACCGAATTTTGAAATTGGCGCACCATAAAATCAATCTCGTCATAGTCTTGTTCAATCGCATGCATAAAAACCAAACCCAGATTCGCACCTAATGAAAAGTCTGAACCTTGGTGGCCAATGACCAAGCCGCGATACTCTTTTTCCGCTAGTTCTAAGGCCTTGTTCATTCCTTCTATAACTGAACTTCCAAGTGTAAAACTTTTGCTATGCCATGAAAAATTGAGGACGCCATCACCAAGGTCTGTAAGTTTTGATTCGGCATTTTTCCAAACAACATTTTCACTAAGGTTTTCAAGAATGATAAGTTCTGACTTGCCCGGAATTATTTTATATGACTTGCTCGGAATGTCATAATAACACTTCTGTCCTTTTTCAATTTTATAAAATGTTTTGTTGCCGGCAGCCAACATATCGTAAACCCATTGGGCGGGTTTAGCATTGACAGCTTCCATTTCTTTCACGGCATGTTCAACGCCAACAGCGTCCCATGTTTGAAAGGGACCAAGTTCCCATCCAAAACCCGCGCAGACGGCATCATCTATTTTGTAAAGTTCATCTGCAATTTCAGGAATGCGATTGGACACATATTGAAAAAGTGCATAGAACGAATCGCGATAGAATTCACCGGCCTTATCTTTTCCAGCCAACAGAACTTTGAAACGTTCTCTGAGGTTGTCAATTGTTTTTGTCGTTTCTAGCGTAGCAAATTTCGCTTTGGCTTTAGGATTGTATTCTAATGTGTTTAGATCAAGCGTTAGAATTTCTGTTTCACCTTTTTCATTTTTTGATTTTTTATAAAACCCCTGGCCCGTCTTATCACCCAACCATTTGTTTTGCTCCATCTTCGAAACAACTTCCGGGAGTTTGAAAACGTCACGTGCTTCATCGTTTGGCAAACCTTGATAAAGATTAGATGCCACTTTTATCATCGTGTCAAGACCAACAATATCAGAGGTTCTAAAGGTTGCTGATTTCGGACGGCCAATTACTGGACCTGTTAGTTTATCAACTTCATCGATGTTCAATCCAAATTTTTGCATGGAATCCACCACTTTGGCAATTCCAAAAACACCCACACGATTGGCAATGAAAGCGGGCGTGTCTTTACATAGCACAGTGGTTTTGCCCAAATACAAATCGCCATAATGCATCAGAAAGGAAACGACTTCTTCATCTGTTTCTGGTGTTGGAATTATTTCAAGAAGCTTGAGATAGCGCGGTGGATTAAAAAAATGGGTGCCGCAAAAATGTTTTTTGAAATCGTCACTTCGGCCTTCGATCATCAAATGAATGGGAATGCCCGAAGTGTTTGACGTGATCAGTGTACCGGGTGTTCTGTATTTTTCTACTTGTTCAAATACTTTCTTTTTTACTTCAAGGTTCTCAACCACTACCTCGATGGACCAATCGTAATCTTTTATTTTTTGAAGATCGTCATCAAAATTTCCCAGTGTGATACGCGAAGCAAATTTTTTCGCATATAGAGGACCCGGGTTTGATTTCACAGAGCGGTCAAACGAACCTTGGACAATTCGATTTTTAACCACTTCGCTTTCGAGGGTAAGTCCTTTTGCTTTTTCTTCCTCGGTTAATTCTTTTGGCGCAATATCAAGTAAAAGCACCTGACAACCGATGTTGGCAAAGTGGCAAGCGATAGCTGACCCCATAACACCAGATCCTAGCACGGCAACTTTTCGGATTGATCTTTTTTTCATCTAAATACTTTTAAATACTTAAGCCCTCGTAAATTTTTGTGTCCTCAACAACTTTATTAACCCCCTGCAATACTTCGAAGAATACCGTCAGTTTTGCAGCTGGAATTTGTTGAAGTATCGTTTCGTTAAAAACCAGAACAGCCTCTTTGGCTTTTTCCTTCATTTTTTTCCCATCGGGCGTCAACAAAATTCTCACGGATCGCTTGTCACTCTTATCCGCCTGACGATAAATGAGTCCCGACTCCTCCATCGATTTGAGCATACGGGTAAGGCTCCGGGTTTCAAGTCCCATCAAGGGAGCTATTTTAGTGGCCTGTGTGCCCTCTTCGCTATTAATGTTCAGCAACACATACCCAGTGGCCATAGTGCCGCCATATCGCGCCGCTTGCTGGTTGTACATCCTTGCTATGGCATGCCAGGTGGCTTTAATGTTGTGATCAATGGTTTCTTCCCTCCGCATACGTTTTCGCCTTCAATACGAAGGTATAAAAATTTAGTATGCATGCATACTATCTGGTAGGAATTTATTTAGGAGAATTTCAGATTTTGATGAAATATCAATTTTTTCACTCCGTCAGAATTTTACGGAACCGGGACAGCTTGATTAAAATCACCCCGCAGTGTCCGGTATCTTTTTCGTGCTTCGGCAGCAAAAACACTTCCGGGATATTTAGTAAGAAATTCGCGATAGATTTCTTTTGCCTGTTCTGGATTTTTAAGATGTCTTTCTTCGATTTCAGCTTGCAGGAAATAAGCATCATCAGCCAGCACATCATCGGGATACTGGCTGTCTATTTTTTTCAGAAGAAGCAAAGCTTTATCAAATTCTCCCCTCTTAAGCCTTATTTGTGCTTCTAGCCAATAAACGTCATCACGAATCGTGTTGCTTTTGGCCATCGCAGAATTTTCGTCCTGTAATTTTACCAAGGCTTCTTCAATTTTATTTTGATAAAGCAATAGTTCAATGGCTGCATATTCTTTTAGCGCTTCACCCACAGAATCAAACGCGATATTTTCTTTTATGCGCATACTCAAATCCATAGCATCGTTAGCTATCTCACGCGTAGTAGCTTCTTTCAAAATATCGAGATGTTCCTGCGCTAAAATAAAGTCTCCTTTGTAGTACGATAGCTTAGCATTTTTAAGTTTGGCTTCGTAGCCCAGCGTATTTTCATGCTGAACTTTTTCTACTTGGGAATACAGTAACGTAGATTCCCATGGTTCACCGCGCAGCAGATAAATATCCCCCAGATCCAGCTTCGCTTTAGATTTTAGATAGACAGAGGCTCTGGGGTTGGCGACAAGATTTTCCAAAAGAACCACCGCAGAATCTTTTTGATCCAGGTAATTGGCATACAAAATCGCTTCCGATCTTTCGGCTTCCAGCGAATACGCATTATTCGGATATTGAGAAATGAATTTATTATAATCCAAAATCAACGACCGCACAGAATCTAATTTAACAGGATAGGAATTTTTTACTTCCGCCTCCCGTGTATGAATAAGACCAAGTCTCGCCAAGAGATAGTGAGGTGAATCAGGAAATTCGTTGGCTACATAACGATATATTTTAGCTGCATTTGCATAGTCTTCATTGTCGAGTGCAACACGGGCAACCTCCATACATTTTTCACCTCCATTTTTGTATCGTTTGTCATACGCACGTGCCTGGATAAAGGAGGCATAAAAATTTTTTTGTTGCATGGTCACCCATATTAACAGATCAGAAAACACTTCCATGTTCGGATTTTGTTGCACTTTCTGGTAAAGCAATTTCTCTAATGTTTCCATGTCATTGGGATCTGTCAGAAGGGCTTGCATGACATTTTTTACATACTGTATATTGGCTGAGCTTTGTGTGACATAACTTAAATATTCATTCACCATTTTATCCTTTTCTCCCTGTAGCCGATAAAGCATGGCCAATTCAAGACTGTAGACATAATTATTTCCAAGGGCTTGTCTTGTTTCCGTTAATGAGAGAATGGCGTAATCCAGAAGTGATCTTGCCGCCAGATAATCAGAAATCATTTTGGCGGATTGTACATTAGCTTTGTTATCCGCAATAAGTTCACGAATGTATTTATCCGCTTTTGTGATATCACCTGATCGCATGTAGAGTATTCCTTGATCCAACTTGTATTGCAAATTACGCGGCTCCTTTTTAATAATGCGCTTTAAATAATTTTGCGCTTCATCATATCGACCCAGGTCAAGTAAAATGGTAAAGTAGTTATTGTGGATAATCGGAATGTTATTGTCTGATTTGGCCAGATATGAATACAACTCAGCAGCCTTGGATTTTTCACCCTTCAGGTAATATTCATTCGCAATTTGTATTTCTTGAGTTTGTTGAGAGAGAGCGGAGAAAGCAAAGAACAGAAAGGAAAGACACAAAATGTTTCCTTTGTATTTAAGTATTAATATATATATATAATAACTATAATAAGGGTTGTGCATATGTGGATAATATAACGTTTTGCCAGGGTGTTAGATTCTTGTGTATTAAAATTTATGTTTAATATACTGAAAGTCAGCAAACTATAAAGTTGTGAACAATTTAATTTTAAGTGTATTACTTACTTGTTGATAATATCGAATGTTGATAACCTTTTCAAAAGTATAGTTGTAAACAATTTATGGAGCATTTTTACTGATTATGTTTTTTGCCGTGAATCTTAAAAAGTTATGAACACATCACGGGTATGTTATCAACAAAGGACCCACTTCCCAATTGGCTTTTACCGATACCGTCTGTTTATCATTTTCTCCTTTATAAAATAGGATGGGCTCGGGTTCTTTCTTTGAGAAAAAGTTTCCGGGATCCCATTCGCCATTATTGTTAAGATCTATGATAAGTTTTATTTGGTATTCTCCAGGGGGCACATTTGAAAAGGTAATATTTTCACTATTTAATTGCCGGTCGATGAGTTTGAATTGTGTGTCTACTAGTTCAACGATAGTATGAACACCTTCTTTTACATTGACTTTTACAAATATTATTCCGCTGTTTAATTCATTAAGGGGTTGAATAGTTTCTTGTATTAATTCAGAGGAGTCGTTTTCAATAGACACAAAAGCAGCTTTTGAATAAATAAGTCGGTTTATTCTTTTAAGTCTTTCTTCTTTTTCATTTGTCTTTTCTTCAGGAAGAAGAAACTCAACAGGAATCTCTTTTTTAAATGTGTATTTATTTTCTGATGAATCGTATTGTGTCAATGATTTATCGAATAAAAAGATGTTGGTAGAATCAAGCATGTAATA
This sequence comes from Cytophagales bacterium, assembly GCA_038218385.1. Classification (GTDB taxonomy): domain Bacteria; phylum Bacteroidota; class Bacteroidia; order Cytophagales; family Cyclobacteriaceae; genus JBBRKB01. The sequence goes on from JBBRKB010000039.1 coordinate 12,730, forward strand.
CATACTGTCGTAGTTAATTGATTCTACAGGTTTGTTGAAGCGCACTGAACTGGTTAATAAATTGGGTACTGCTGTCAGTTTACTTTTGATGATCGTTGCACTGAATTTTTCAGGAGTTGCTTTTGTGTTGTTTGGTTTAACATAAAGCAATGTATCGATTCTATTTTGCGAGCTGTCTATCGCAATAAGTTTTAGTGGAATACTGTCTTGTTCAATTTTTTTAAAGAAAATTTTAAGGTTGTTATTGTCTTCCGTTTTTGCGAATACAATTTGGTTTGAAGAGTCAAGATTTTGGATTTCAAATTTCTTAAATGCCTTAGTAAAACGAATGTTGAAATAAGTGTTATAAGGTCTTGATGATAAAATCTTCAATGACCTTGAATCTAAATTGATAAGTGGTATTGAGACCTCTGGAATAGAATCGGCGGTTAGTTTTATAGGTTCTGATTTGAAACCGAAGAGCTCTGATTTACTGTCAACTATTAAATTTTTATTTTTGTCATCATAAGCGTAAAGAAGATATTTATTAGGTTTTAAGTTTTCAAAAAGAAATTCTCCTTCTTTGTTTGATCTGCTAAAGTAGGTCGGCTTGTGTAGGAAGATGTTGAAGGTATCAGATGCCTCTACCAATCCTATTGTTGCATCTTCAATCGGTGTGCCTTTTGCCTGAAGGAAGACATTGCCTTTTATGGATAGTGAATCAATATACGATCCTGTACTAATGGCTATTTTTAAATCTTTTACCGGATTTCGTTCTGTTATGTCTTTTATACTTTCGCGAAAATTGAAGGTGTATGTTGTACTATCTTTCAGAGGAACTTTTAATTTTAACGTTGCTGTTTTTTTTTGAGCACTTAGTTCGAAATCTTCTGGGCTTATGATGGGAGTAATAATTACTTCTTCCCGAGCGTTTTCAATTTGTACCGATTCATTAAATTGAAGTTGGATAGAATTGCCAGTAAAGTTTTTGGATTTATTAAGCGGAATAGTATTTAGAAGTATTGGGGGAATGGTATCCTTTGGTCCGCCTGTTGGGGTGGTTTGTTTTGCGCACGAGAGGGCAATTAAAAGAATGACAGTTACCGTTATAAAGACAAAATATTTCATGTGATAATATTTTAAAAGGTGTTAGCTACCAGCTTCGAGTTTCAAGTTGTGTGGGAGTCTGATCGTATCTTGATAATATAATCATGATCGTTCGGTTGTGTTATGCTGCTTATGGAAGTTTCATGCGTGAATAGTATTTGGTTTAGTGACCCATCCCTGCCTTTCGGCTGTCCAACAATTCGCTGTCGATTATCATACCTTTGGGTAAAGTCTAATGATGCTCAATTCATTTTTTGATAACGTAGATGAGACTTGAATATTCGCTATTTTTTTTGGAATTTAGGTTTGATTGAAAGCCCACCAAAAAAGCCTTCATCATGCTAATGACGGATGTGGTGTTGTTGTTTTTATATTTTTCGCTCAAGAGACTTACGTAATAACTATCTAGTTTCATGGGGATAGACTCCACTAGCCGCAAGCCATTATTGGAAATTAATTCCGCCATGGCTTGTTGGCTAAAATGCCAAAGGTGCCTGGGCACATCATAAGCGGCCCAGTATTTTTTATAGTACTTGCTGTCATGGCTATTATAATTTGGTACGGCAATATAAATTGTGCCATTTTCAGCAAGTGAATTTTTTATCCACTGGATAGTATGGATAATATCTGGAATATGTTCCAGAACGTGCCAGAGTGTAATCCTGTCAAATGTTTTGTCCCTTACGTCAGTTAAACTTTTATAGATTTTCTCATTTGGCCTAGACTCGCTTTCGAAGGTAGGCTCCACTCCGGTTGTATCCCAGCCTTTTTGTTGACAGTATTTAAGAAATTCACCGGTGCCGCATCCTATGTCTAGAAGCGAATGAGTTCTCCCGATTTGGATGTTTCTTTCAATTAAGCCAAACTTGCTAGTGATGGTAAATTTTCGAGCGAGCATGTACAGTCGATCCGTGAAGCTCTTTGCTTTTGTTGAATGTGATATGTATTCTTCTGAGCGGTAATATTTGTCAAGGTCTACAGGTCGTGGGGTTGTTATTACTAACGAACAGTTGTTACATTGTTTTAATTTGAATTCTTCTAACGTAGCCGTGTAATCTTTGCACTGAAGAACCACATTTTTAATTAAAGAGCCACAAATAGGGCAGTTATGTATCTCAATCATTTACCCATATAAACCGATAAAACAGAGATATCAGAAGGTGATACACCGCTAATGCGTGATGCTCTGCCAATCGTTTCAGGCCTGTGTTTTTTTAGCTTCTCCCTTCCTTCGGATGATAACGCTTTCACACTGTCATAATTAAAGTCATTCCAAATTTTGTAATCTTCCAACGTATTGATTTTTTCC
>JBBRKB010000040.1:0-15084 GCA_038218385.1 Cytophagales bacterium
GATGGAAACCGCTTCAAACCCTACCGCGACATTCAACACGAATGCATCATAAAAGGAGACGGAAAATACCTATCGATAGCTGCCGCTTCTATTCTGGCCAAAACCTACCGTGACGATTTGATGATGAAGATGGCCGCACAATATCCTGGCTACCGTTGGGAAACAAATATGGGCTACCCAACCGTAAAGCACCGTGATGGTATCCGTTTGCTGGGCCTTACTCCCCTTCACCGAAAATCTTTTACCTTATTACCTGCGCAACTGGAATTGTTTGAAGCGTAGTGGAAACCTTTTGACGCACTTGCCGTGATAGGCATAAACCAAAATACGTTATGCTAGCCATCATTAAAAAACTGAAAGAAAGAAACCGCCTCTGGTCGTTGGTCATTTTTGCACTCACTACTTCTATATGTGTTGGCATGGTTGCCGTGCGCATACAATATGCTTCTAATGCGACCTTTATATTTCTTGTATGGAATATTTTTCTTGCGCTCATTCCGTATGGCATCAGCACGTTACTGGTTCTCTATCATGAACAAATAAAACGCAAATGGTTGCTCATCCTTCCCTTTCTTTTATGGCTTTCCGTTTTTCCAAATGCTCCCTACATCCTCACCGATTTGTTTCACTTAAAGCCAAGACCTGAAGCACCTTTCTGGTATGACCTCGCCTTGATTTTATTCTTCGCGTGGAATGGTTTGATGTTGGGCTATGCATCGTTGATAGACATACAACATGTCATATCCGAGCGTTTCAATATTGTAATAGGATGGGCAGTGGCGATCGGTTCGTTGATCTTAGGAAGTTTTGGAATTTATCTCGGCCGATACCTTCGCTGGAACAGTTGGGATGTATTGTCATCGCCAACGGGTTTATTTAAAGATATTTCTGATCACGTTTTAAACCCTATGAGCCATCCGCAGGCCTATGGTGTTACGATTATCTTTTCTGTGTTTCTCGTTGTTGGTTATTTGTTGTTGGTTCAGATTTCGTCACACAGGTTTTTGGTTACGAAAGAGAAGTGATGAATGCTCTTACCCTAGGCAGTCATCTGATAAATATTAGATGTCGCCCTGACATAGATATTAATTTTTATTTACCCTTCAAAAATTGTTCAGCAGTCATAACAGGAATTTGTGCGGTTTTGTAATGTCTTAAATTTCGGGTAAGTAGAATCTTGATGTTATTCTCAATGGCTGTAAAGTACTGTAATCCATCTTCAAAGTCTTTAAAGTCTGATGATAATGCAAGATCAACCACTTTATCTGTAACCGCCAAAACATTCACAAGAGTTTTAAATTTTAGCAGTTTTTTTCTCGCTTGGTCTGAAGAGTAGTTTTTGGATAAGATGTAATTTAGATTTGAGAATGATAGAGACGAAACATGTAGTTTCGTTTTGCCTTTGTCAGCTTCTGAGAATAAATATGCTGAAGGTATATAAAATGGTTCCCGATTGCTTAAGAGATCAAGAATGATGTCGGTGTCTACAAATACATTTTCCATTATTTGTACTTATCCATTAAAAAATCGCCGTATTCCCTTTTATGATCAAAATCCTCAGGCAGGCTTATTATTCCAGACAAGCTTTTAACCAAGGGAGTTATCTTTTCTTCTTTCCCTTTTTCGTTTGTGATATTTTGAAGATAATTTTCTATCAATTTAGAAAGGCTTGTCTTATGGGACTTTGCATAGATTTTTGCCTTTTCAATAATGGTCTGTTCGAGTTTAAGAGTCAATTTTATATCCATTAGCCATCCTTTGTTTTCCGTACAAATTTATATATTCCATACGTATTCAACAAATTCATTAGCTCCAAAAATATGGGCATAGAATAATAGATAACGTTGGTGTTTTCAAAAAGAGGGGCTTGCACACGCCAAATAAATAGTGCTACCTTTCAATCACTACCTTTGAAAAAGAAATTCTATTTGAACCATGTGCCTCATATTCATATCGCTTAACGATCATCCAGATTACAAATTGATTGTGGCGGGAAACCGTGATGAATTTTATAATCGCAAAACATCACCAGCACATTTTTGGGAAACTCATCCTGATGTACTTGCCGGAAAGGATTTGGAAGCGGGTGGCACATGGATGGGTGTAACAAAAAAAGGAAAGGTAAGTATGGTCACCAATTACCGCGACCTCAGCAACATCGATCCGCAAGCACCTTCACGCGGGCACCTGGTTTCTGATTATTTAATAGAAGATCAAAGACCACTTCCATACCTAGAGAATATTTCAAAAAATGGGAAAAAATATAACGGCTTCAACCTTATTGCAGGCAACGCGAACGAACTCTATTATTATTCCAATTATAAAAATAGTATCGACCCCATTCAGCCGGGCATCCATGGGCTGAGCAATCACCTGCTTGATACACCCTGGCCAAAAGTTGAAAAGGGATTAAAAAAAATGAAGGAGATAATGCAAAGCCCACGCGTTGATGCGGAAGCGATACTCGATGCTCTCTATAATGATGTGGTGGCTCCAGATGACAAACTGCCCAATACGGGTGTAGGACTTGAACGCGAGAGAATGCTTTCGCCAATGTTTATTAAAAGTCAGGGATATGGTTCTCGTTCTTCTACTGTGTTAATGATTGATAGAAAGAATCATGTTACGTTCATTGAGCGTACGTATGATACAGCGTCTTATCAATATCAAGCGCAAGAATTTTCTTTTAGCTTCTAAGAAGATTCGTTCTATCCCTCTTCCAACATTTAAATTGCCCTCTAGTAGCTAGCAGCCAGAAGCTAGCAACTTGTTTACTGCCGCTAATGATTTCATCATACCGCTTGTACGGTGATGGGATCGGGTGATGAAGGGAAAACTTAAATTTGAAGTGAAATTCAGTTTTTGAAACAAAATTGTCTGCTTGTAGTTAAAATCATTAAACTTTTGAATATTTTAAGCCATCGTTAGTGTAATAAATGCGATGCTTCTTAAACTAACATACCATGCGAATAATTGAAACAGTAGACATTTCCAGAACGTATAAAATGGGCGACAATATTGTCAACGCCCTTCAATCGGTTTCCATCAATATTGAAAAAGGAGAATATGTTGCCTTCATGGGGCCGTCTGGGTCTGGTAAGTCCACACTCATGAATATCATTGGATGCCTCGATACACCCTCCGGAGGTAGCTACAGTTTGAATAACCACCTGGTGAGCGAGATGACGGAAAATGAACTGGCAGAAGTTCGCAATAAAGAAATCGGTTTTGTTTTTCAGACGTTCAATCTTCTGCCCCGCGCTACCGCGAAAGAAAATGTAGCGTTGCCTTTGATCTATGCCGGCTATAGCAAATCTGATCGTGATGAAATGGCGATGGCAGCACTGGAAAGTGTAACCCTGGCCGACCGCTGGCATCACAGACCCAATGAACTCTCCGGTGGACAACGTCAACGCGTAGCAATTGCACGTGCGTTGGTAAACAATCCTTCCATCATTCTTGCCGATGAACCTACCGGAAACCTTGACTCGAAAACGTCTTATGATATCATGGCGTTGTTTCAAGAACTTCATGATAAAGGTAACACCATCATCATGGTAACACACGAAGATGACATTGCCCATTACGCACATCGCATCGTGCGCCTTCGCGATGGACTGGTGGAGTGGGACCGCGCGAACGAAACGGTGTCACGGCATGGTGTGCCTGCAGTGTAATGACTAGGGCATGTGCTTTTGAAAAAAGTCAGCTCGCTTCTTATTCCAATTATCCAGGACCTTAGCGCGTGAGTCGTTCTGTTTTTTGTTAACATCGTTAAATTTCTTTAATGATGCATTGTATTCATTGATGGCATTGTTATACGTATCAATATCCTTTTGTGTTCTGGCATTGGGCTTAATCAAATCAAACGACTTTTTAATTTTCTCAAATTGTTCTTTGGCAGTAAAGTAATCGATTTGAATAGGTATCTGTTTTTCAGCTTCGTTGATATAAAAATTCATCATTTCGCGACAGGCCGTGGAAAGTGTCTCGTCATATTTAAAAGACAAACTCTCCTTCAATTTATCACGACTATCAAGCGAATAGTTTAATAATGCATTTCGATTTTGCTCAATTGCATTTATATCATTCACATTCATAGCGTCAATAAGATAGGCTTCTTGCTTATACGGTTTAAAAAACAAAAGATAGATTTTATTATAATACGTAAACACCTCTCCGGCCTCACGCATTCGTTTACTTAATTTACTTTCATCACCGTTCGCTATACGAATGTTATTTTCTGCTATAAATCGATCTTGCTCTACTTGAACTCGCTCAGAAGCTTCAGCCATTTTTTCACTCGCTTTTTCCTTTGCCATCATATACGCCTCCATGTTGTCATACGATTGCTCTGCAATCTCTTCCATGTTGATAATCTTTCCGTAATCTTGGTTAATAACAATTTGGCTCACCTTTAAATAGGAGATAACGGTGTCCCGAAATGCTGCACTCCCACCAAAGGGAGGCATTTTACTGATTACTCTTTTAGATTCGGCCATGGCAAGCAGGAGATCACTTCTTTTTTTGTCGATCACTTTATCGCGTTTACCCTTGCCAATAGCTTTGATGTAGTCCCACTCTTCTTTGGCAATCTTGGTGTATTCAGTACCCATATAACTAAGGTATTCTCCTGCTTTTGAAAAATCCTGGGCGCCCACATTATAAGGTAATGCGATGGTAAGGAGTAACATTAATACTGATTGTGAAATGATTCTCATAACGTTTATTTTTTCAATGATAGATAATGGTTTAAAATATTTAGTGATTCAAGAATATAATTATCTCTGCTAATATCTCCCATAAAGAGTTCAAAGGTTTTGCTTCCATACGCATCAATGGTATTGACGCGTTGATTAAATTTTGTGAGGCTGATTTTATACCTATCAGCAACCGGAGTTTTATCCGTCTTCTTGTCTTGCGATAATTGATTCATTTGTTGAAATCCTTCAGGTGTTAAGGGGACATTAAATTTTCCATTCTGAACATATGGACTCATATGTTTACGATGGTTTGAAACTTCCGTAAAAAATTCACTTTTGTTTAGGCGTTGACTGGAGCTTTCACGCAATACATCGGTGGGAATGGGTGCCAAAGGAGTGTAGTATGTTTTCTTTTGAATCGTTTCCGGTTTCAGAAAATGACGTTGCGTACGCTCGCGGTAATCCAGCATCGAGAACAAGTCAGGAAGTAGTACATCTGGTGTTACACCATTACCCTGATTTGATGTTCCACTCGCACTATAGAAACGAAAGGACGTAATTTTTACCAAGTCTCCATCATTACCAGTAAATGGCATGATATGCTGACCCGTTCCCTTTCCATATGTATTCGTACCAACAAGAATGGCCCTATTATGATCACGCATAGCAGCCGCAAAAAATTCAGAGGCGGATGCACTTCCTCCATTGATCATCACAAGCAAGGGCCCATCATACACCGTTCCCAGGTTACTGTCTTTAAGCGTTTCTGCTTCATGCCCACGTTCCTTCACAATACCTACAGCTCCCCGATCTATAAAAATTCCTACGAGATCAATCGCTTCACCTAAATCACCACCACCATTATTTCTAATATCTAATATCAGTCCATTAATCTTTGCGTTTTTCAGTTGAATTATTTCCTTAGCAAGCTCATTGGCGCATCCACTTTTAGTAATTTCATTTTTTGAAAAAAAGACAGGAAGGTTTATGTAGCCAAACTTCGTTTTGTCATCAGAAAGAATCAGACTTTTAATTTTGTTGTCGTCTTCTATAAGCCGAAGCTTTATTAATGTGACTTTCAATTCTTCTCCATTCACCTTTTTTACTGAAAGCTCCATCTCGGTTGAGATAGACTCCATCACTTCATCCAATTCATCTGCTGTAAAAAGTGCGGCGTCAACTTTTTCCATATGCGGACTGCTGATTTCGGTTATCACATCGCCAACGTGTACCTTTCCTGAGTTCCATGCTGAACTACCCGGAATAATTCTTTCTACCGCTACATTCCCCACCTGATCTTCGCCTAACACAACACCAAACGAATGTGTGTCGCTCGAAACCCTGTCCATAAAAACTTGTTTCTTTTCTTTAGGAAAATATTCTGTGTGAGGATCATATACTGTGGCAATCGCATTCAATAGCGTATTAAATAAATACTCTTCTATGCCCACTTCAAGCCTCCGCTTAATAATATTTCTTTCCTTTTTGGTGGCCTTGATCAACGCAGTCGTGTTGCTCTCCTTTGATTCTTCTGATGTATTCGCTAGCAAAACACTAAGCTTTAGGTATCGAATCCAGTGCGTTTCCAGTTCCTTGGGTGAAACAAACTCGTCACCGTGAAGTTGAAATCGTATGGTGTCAGCCTGATTAAAATTAAAACTCCTCTGACTTATCTTGTTAATAATCTGGTCCGCCCTATGTAATGCAGTTGTATAGCGATCCGCTAGTTCCGCGATCACACTACAATCATTGGCTTGCAACTGGCCAAGTATTTTAGGTGCCTTCGCGATGAAAAACTTTTTCTCTTCATCGGTAAAATAATGAGCAGAAGGATCTATGAGATAAAATAATTGATCAACCACAGAAACAGCGAAAGCATCATCCCAGATGAGGGTTTCTATATGGTTCAAGTCCAGCATTTGCTTAAATTGCCTCACCTTTATGCAAGAATATTGCTGTTGGGAATAACAAGAAAAGGCAATGAAGATGAAGACAATAAAAGCCAACGGTTTTCGCATAACACACGAATTTAAAAAAATATTTCGTTCAACAAACTCTTGCATTGGGAACACGGACGAATTTTCAGTAATTAGATAACCATTATTCAACAAACGAAATGAAAATCTACACAAAAACAGGCGACACGGGTGAGACATCATTATTTGGCGGTATGCGTGTTTCCAAGGCTTCACTGCGCATTGAAAGCTATGGCACTATAGATGAACTTAATTCGTGGATGGGATATCTGCGCGATCAGCCTGTCAACAAAGGACGGCAAGAATTTCTGATCAGCATTCAGAATAATTTATTTGTGATGGGCTCCATGCTGGCCGCAGAACCTGGAAATGAAAAAATAAAAATCCCCCACCTGCACGAAGACGACATTGGTATTCTTGAAAAAGAAATCGATAGCATGGACAGTACTTTGCCTCCCATGCGTTTTTTTATTTTACCCGGCGGACATGAAAGCGTTTCCATTTGCCATGTAGCCCGCACCGTTTGCCGCAGGGCTGAACGTCTATCGATCGAACTCGATCAAAATGAGCCCATCGATCCGTTAGTTGTAAAATACCTCAACCGTCTTTCCGATTACCTTTTCATGCTTTCGCGCAAAATGGGCAACGAACTCAACATCGAAGAAACGCCCTGGAAACCTAAGGATAAGTCGTAACATTGTTTTGTTCCTCACTTTTTGTTATGCTTTTCAAATATCTCCCGTTAACTTACAGCGCTACTATATTAACGATACGCAGATGACTGATACAATGAAATTTTCAATTCAAAAAGTTGCCCAATCTGCTGTTGATACCTTTGATTTTTCCGAGATGCCTTTCGGAAAATTTTATACAGACCACATGCTCATGGCCGACTACAAAGGTGGTGAATGGAAAAATGGCCGCATCGTTCCTTACGGAAAAATTGAGGTAAGCCCTGCAACACCTACCTTACATTATTCGCATACCATTTTCGAAGGCCTAAAAGCATATGGAACGCAGTCGGGAGATGCGCTTATCTTCAGACCACATGAAAACCTGAAACGGTTAAACCGTTCTGCTGATCGCATGTGCATGGTGAATGTGCCTGAAGAGCTATACATGCAAAGTCTACGCACACTCATCGATCTTGAACGCGCCTGGATTCCCACCGCACCCGGCTCATCACTTTATATTCGGCCTTTTCTTTTTTCAGCTGATGAATACATTGGCATCCGGCCTTCGATTGACTTTACTTACATGGTCATCCTTTCACCGGTGAGCGCGTATTACAGCGCACCTGTCAAAGTTAAAATAGAAACACACTTCACGCGCGCAGTAGCAGGTGGTACGGGTTTCGCCAAGACGGGCGGAAACTATAGCGGATCCATCTATCCTGCCAAGCTTGCACAAGAACAAGGATACCATCAACTCATTTGGACCGATGGAAAAACACACGAATACATTGAAGAGTCTGGCACCATGAATGTGATGTTTGTGATCGGTGACACCTTGATAACACCATCGTTGAGTGATTCTATTTTACCTGGCATAACCCGCGACAGTGTCTTGACTTTAGTGAAAAGTTGGGGATGGAAAGTGGAAGAACGAAAAGTATCTGTGAAAGAAGTTGTTGAAGCCCTTGAGAATGGCACGATGAAGGAAGCCTTTGGTGTAGGCACTGCTGCTACCATTGCGCACATTGCTACCATTGGCTACGAAGGAAAAGATTACGATCTACCCGCAGTGGAAACCCGAACGTGGGCCAATAAAATTTACACTGAGTTGGAAGGAATTAAAAAAGGTGAAAGGCCGGATGAGTTTGGATGGATTGTGAAAATGTGACCGAAGGGACGAAGTCAGAGGAACGAGGTACGAGGTATGAATGACAATTTACGAATGACGAATTTATTTATAAAGATTGGGTTGATTCTACTTTTCTCAACTTGTATAACCAATCCATCACATGCTCAAAAACAATTGGTGCTATTAAAAGGTGAAAAGGTTCTTCTCAACCTGAAGCCCGGTGATGATATTTCGTTTCGGGTGAAGGGGCAAAAAGAAATTCGAACAACATACATTAATAATTTATCTGATACTGCCCTTGTCACCCATAAGGACACGGTTGCCTTTCGAATGATTGACAGGGTTTATTTTAAGCAATCAAACCTGGTCAATGTTGTGGGCACCGTGCTGGTTATTGGAGGCGCTGGATATTTTATCATCGATCAATTCAACAATGTGGTTGTGAATAAAAATGACGCACGTTTTGAGGAAAGTGTTACCCGTGCCTCAGCCACCATGCTGGCGATTGGACTTCCTATGATGTTGATACGAAAAAAATCAGAAAAACTCGGCCATGGCAGAAGGCTGATGATGGTGACGGAAAAATCTCCTTTCTATCGCAAAGAAATCAAACACACATTCTGATACAAATCTTTTTATCAGTATCGGTTGGGGATAAAATTTTATTTTCAATTAACGCATTCAATCATAAACAATATATTTGCGCTCTATTAAAAACATGAAATGACTACAGAACAATTAAAGGATTTAAAAGCCCGTGTTGCCGCCCTCAGGCGGTATCTTTGACTACGATCGTAAGATTATAGAAGTAAAAGACGAAGAATTAATTACCCAGCAATCCGATTTCTGGAATAGCCCCAAGCAAGCTGAGGTAATGCTCAAAAACCTGCGGCTAAAAAGAATTTGGACCGATGCCTTCGACAAAGTGAATAAACTTTGTGAAGACTTAGAGGTATTAAACGAATTTCACGAAGCCGGTGATGTTGGCGAAGACGAGCTTGACGTTGACTTCAAAAAGACCATGTTGGCCGTTGAAGAGCTTGAGTTTAAGAAAATGCTGAGCAGCGAGGAAGATCAGCTGAGCGCAGTAGTAGAAATCAATCCCGGTGCAGGCGGAACAGAAAGTCAGGACTGGGCCTACATGCTCAACCGCATGTACATCATGTGGGGCGAACGCAACCATTACAAAGTATCACAAATAGATTATCAGTCGGGTGATGTGGCCGGAATCAAATCGGCTACATTGGAAATCGAGGGACCGTTCGCCTACGGAAAACTCAAATCAGAAATAGGTGTTCACCGCCTGGTTCGGATTTCTCCATTCGATGCGAATCAACGTAGACACACTTCATTTGCATCTATTTTTGTCTATCCAAAAGTAGATGACTCTATCGAGATTGAAATAAACGCTGCCGACATTGAAATTCAAACATCACGGTCCGGTGGTGCCGGAGGGCAAAACGTAAACAAGGTTGAAACAAAAGTTCAGCTTACCCATAAGCCATCCGGTATTGTTATCATCTGTCAGGTAGAACGTTCCCAGCATGCCAACCGTGAGCATGCCATGCAAATGCTGAAATCAAAATTGTATCAACGTGAGTTGGAGAAACGCCATGCTGAACGTGATAAGATTGAAGCGGGAAAAATGCGTATTGATTTCGGATCGCAGATACGCAATTATGTTTTGCATCCTTATAAACTTGTGAAAGACGCACGCACCGGTGTTGAACGGACAGATGCACAAAATGTATTGGACGGTGAACTGGATGATTTCATAAAGGCATTTTTGTTGGGAGCTCAGGAGAAGTCCCAACCCTTATGACCGGCGTTGCCGTTCCAAAAAAAATTTACACCAGACAGTTCTGGCTTATTTGCACCAGCTCGTTTTTCTTTTTCGCCAGCTTCAACATGATCATCCCCGAACTGCCAGCCTACCTGACAAGTCTGGGTGGCGCGGATTACAAGGGTTTGATTATTTCACTTTTTACCGTCACCGCTTTATTGTCACGGCCATTCAGTGGAAAACTTGCTGATAAGTTGGGGCGCGTGCCCGTGATGATGGTGGGCTCCACTATCTGTTTGATCTGTGGATTGCTCTACCCGTTTCTATCTTCCATATTTGGATTTTTTTTACTGCGGTTAGTGCATGGGTTCTCCACCGGGTTTACACCGACAGGTCAAACCGCTTACTTGTCCGATGTTATACCTGCCCATAAAAGAGGAGAAGCGATGGGACTATTGGGCACAGCGGGTACGGTGGGCATGGCAGCAGGCCCTACAATTGGTGGTGCGCTTGCCAATCAATTTTCAATCGACATCATGTTCTATGCTTCATCACTGTTTGGCGTCTTGTCCATCGTTATCCTTTTGGGAATAAAAGAAACGCTACATCAAAAAAATTCTTTCACACCCTCCATGTTAAAAATAAAGAAGGGAGATATCTTCGAGAAGCGGGTTATCGTTCCGTGCATCGTTATGTTATTGTCGGCCTATGCATACGGATCGTTTCTCACTGTCATTCCTGATTTTGGTGAGCATGTCGGTATTAAAAACAAAGGTGGCATGTTTGCCTACTTCACTATAGCATCTTTGATGGTGCGGCTACTGGCCGGGAGAGCATCAGATAAATACGGAAGAAAAAAAGTTTTACGGCTGTCGGTGAGTGTGATCATTATAGCCATGGTTATAATTGCCACAGCGAACACACCGTTCTTATTGTTGACTGGCATAACGTTATACGGACTTGGCCACGGCATGACGTCTCCAACATTACTGGCGTGGGCAGCAGACTTAAGTGATGAAAAACAAAAAGGTAAAGGCCTTGCTAGTCTTTATATGTTTATGGAATTGGGTATTGGCATAGGCGCACTACTCTCCGCAGAAATCTATCAAAACAAAGCAGGTAATTTTGTTTATACATTCCTTGCCTGTGGTACCTTGAGTGCAATTGCTTTTCTCTATCTTATGTTTGTTAAAACAGAACCAAAAGAAACGGCATGATATGAAACGCTTTTGTCTTTATTTGTTCTTAATAGCTAGTGCTGGTGAGCTACTATCTCACGTGGTAGACATTCCCATGCTGCACGTTATTGGTAAGCCCTTAATCATGATAAGTCTATTGGGCTTTTATTGGTTTGCTCAACGTGAAAAAAAAGATCATCACTCCCTCGTTTTGCTGTTAGGCATTATCTTATCACTCGCGGGCGATGTAATGCTAATGGGTGAGGGTGATCTATATTTTATGCTTGGCCTCGTTGCTTTCCTACTCGCTCATGTTGCCTACATCATCGCGTACAAGCAACATCAAAATCCTTCCGGAGAGGGATTAACCAATGTGCAACGTATCCGGTTTTCATTTCCGTTCATCCTCGGTGGTACTGGACTCGTTACTGTTTTGTATCCACATCTTGGTGATTTAAAAGTACCGGTGATGATCTATGCACTGGTTTTAGTGGTGATGGTAATCAATGCAGTGTTTAGATATGGGCATACTACGACAAAAAGTTTCTGGATGGTGTTTATAGGCGCTGTACTCTTCATGACTTCCGATTCACTTTTGGCTTTTAATAAGTTTGTCTCCCCTATTGAATCCGCTGGGCTCTGGATAATGATAACCTATGCGGCAGCGCAGTATTTGATTGTGGTGGGAATTTTGGCACACAAGGAAAACCAGTAGTCGATCAAAAGGCTTATACGTGTTTGGGGATCAAACTCCTGATTTTTATCAATTCCTAAAATATCTTATCTTGAAGATCGCATAGCAGTTGAGAATGTAAATTCTTTACTTCTTTTTAGGATGACATTTACTAACATTTTCAATCAATGGATATTTGGGACAGGTTACAAATAAAATTAAACAGCTACTGGGATATCCTTATCCTAAGCATTCCAAAAATTGCCATTTCCCTTTTCATACTGTGTGTCTTTATTTTACTGGCATACAGTCTGGGTAAGATTTTTCGCCGCAAAATGGGCAAGAGTAATGCAGACTCTATCACGATTGGCTTTCTCATTCGCATAACAAAATTTATTTTAATATCAGTGGGATTTATTGTAGCATTCCATGCCATGGGGTTCGAAGGAATTGCTGGTGGGTTGCTTGCCGGTGCCGGCATGGGTGCCATCATCATTGGACTTGCGTTTAAAGACATCGGGGAGAATTTTTTGGCTGGCATTATACTCGTGTTCGACAGGCCCTTTGATGTGGGTGATGTAGTAAATATCAATAATAACATGGGTGTTGTGAGGTCACTTTTATTCCGCACCACGCATATAAAATCATTCGATGGCAAAGATGTGTATGTTCCCAATGCCGCCATCATTCGCAATGATGTTTTGAATTTTACACGCGATGGCTTACTGCGGCATGAGTTTATCATTGGTATGGACTATGACGATGATGTTGATGGTGCACTGGCGCTAATCTACAAGACGGTAAATGCACACCCTAAAGTAATTACTGATCTCAACACACAAGCTATTGTTAATGAATTTGCTCCTAACACCATTAATATCAAAGTACTCTTTTGGATAGATACCCTCGATTATAAAAATGAAGCCCTGCTAACCAAAAGCGAGGTGATGCGTGATGTTAAAAATGCGTTGTCTGCCGCGAAGTTTACCTTGCCAGCAAATATTCAAGAGATCAAAGCCTACCAGGGCCAGCCCGTACCTATTACTATTCAGTATGCGGAAGGGTTGCCTAAACCAGACCCTACATCAGCAAAATAATTTTGGGTCACTTATAACGATACCATCTTGCAAAAACTCATTATAAAGTAGTCGCATTCCATTATTATCATTTCAAATTATTTATTACAACCGAACCTTCATACGTTCTCATGCTCTCAATGATTACGGATGTGAGTATAAGTAATCCACCTATCAGCGTGTTTAACGTTGGATATTCATGCAGAAAAATCATTCCGATAATGATTCCGTAAATGGGCTGCGTACTGCTGATGATACTTGCTGAGGTAATAGAAAAAAATTTAAAACTCGATAAGAACCATGTATGGCCAATGGCCGTGGCGAGCAAGGCCAACATCAAATTCGCGGGAAGTTGATCCATTATCCCACGGCTATCCAACACCAAAAAAAATGGAGACAAGAATATGGCGATAATGATTAATTGGTAGAACATTAAAACAGAGCCATTGTATTTATTTACCTTTGATTTCGTCAGTATGTTTCGCAATGCGTAACAAATGGCAGAAATAATTCCAAGAGCCACTGCTTTTGAATAATCGTTTCGAATATCAAAATCAGGAACCAGAAAATAAATACCTACCAATAGCAATCCACCCAACACAATATGCGCCTTCTGAAACTTTGCTTTTAAAATAAGAGGTTCTAAAAATGAAGTGATCACAGGATAGGTGAAAAGGGACAGCATGCCAATGGCAACATTAGAAAATTTTAACGCATAGAAATAGGTGATCCAATGCAATCCCATAAGAACGCCACCAACAAATATGGCCAAACGATCTTGCTTCGAAATGTTAAAATCAAATCGCCTCCATTTGCAAAACAGGTAGATTAAAATCGCAGCCAGTGATGCCCGAAAGGCAAGCGTAATGGGGACGGGTGTATCTATGTACCTGGCCAATGTGCCTGATGTGCTAATAAACATCATGGCGAAATTAAGTTCTACAATATTCCGGATACTTACACTGTGCTTCATTCGATTGCCTTAACCTTACAGTGAAGCGTTTTGATTAATTTTTTTTTGACTTCCATTTCTGCTTCGTCAGTTGATTTTCCTATCTGAGGATAGTCGGTTATGATCTTGATTGACTTTTTAAGGAAGCTGAATTGACTTCTCATTTATGACGGCTGTGGATTTCGTATAGCGTCATAAAGTTTTAGTTGTGCGGCGTGGCTATTGTCCAAGTTTAAATAGGTTACTCAAGCTCTTGTCTATATTAGATAATTCGACTGGTGATAAATTCCCAAGTTTCCAATCACTAAGTCTTTGTCTATAGTTGCGAGTTTACTTAATCTTATTAAGGAAGTTTTTTTAAGTCCGTTTGTTTTTGATGCTTCAATTTTTACATCAAACTCTTCCTGCCATTTTAACTGTGTAGTGATAAACGAGACTGTTATATCAGATTCTCCGTCTACGAGAATGAGTGCTGGTCTATTTTTAATTCCTGAGAGGTCTGTAAATGGAAATGGCATTAATACAATGTCACCCTTATTCATTTATATTTTTCTTTAAGGTCGTCTACTGAATAAAGATCTTCCTCTTCCTCTAAAAATCTAAATGCTTTTGAGTCCATCACTAATTTCTGTATACCCTCCGTCATGATTTGATTGTCAATTCTATTCAATAGAAATTCAGCAAAGTTAGAAACCTCCTCTAACTTTTGATTAGGAAGCTTTTTCAGATTGTCAACTGTCTTATTTATCAGCGTTTCTCTAGTCATTTCATTAAATTTTAGAACCAAATGTAAATAAAAATTCGTTCATTTTTTCTCGGGTCTAGCCACGCCATACAAACCGGATATACGAACAAATAAGAATTTTTTCCTCCTCTGTTTTAGATCGCAGAAGGATCTGCCATTTTACAATTTGCAACGCGTATTAAATGTTTAAAAGTC